>JAYVQG010000421.1:0-12869 GCA_043757025.1 Limnoglobus sp. | reverse complement strand
GAGGTTCGACCGATAGGTGGCTATCGCATCCGCACAGAGAATGTCAAAATGGCGAATTTGGGAAATTGTCCTCCGACACGACCGGGAATTGCTGGTGGGTGTCGGACGTATTCCTTGAAATCTCCGGTGGTGTCGAGAAATTGGTCGAGTGGCCACCCAGAAACTCGATGTGATCAGTCTGTGACATATCGCGTATGTCGATCCGTGCGTTCGTTTTCTCCTGCAATCTGCATCCCAAACTGAACGACAAATTGAGTGGAATTCACTGCGGAACACGCGGAATCTGCGTGCGTTTCGGTATAACACCAGCGAACGAAATTCACGCACGAAGTCACACTATGCTTTTCGATACGCTCGCAATCTTCGGCGTCGGTTTGCTCGGCGGGTCGCTCGGACTCGCTGCGAAAGCCAAGCATGTGGCTCGCAGCGTAATCGGTGTCGGACGCAGCGAATCGCGATTGCAGGAAGCCAAGCACGCGGGCATTCTCGACGAATACACGACCGACCCGATTGCGGGTGTCACCCACGCCGATCTCGTGATTGTCTGCACGCCCGTCGACGACATCGTGCGGCAAATTCGCGAAATCGCCCCGCACTGCCCGCGCGGTTGCCTCATCACCGATGTCGGTAGCACCAAACGCGACATCGTCGAGAACCTGCGCGAAACCGCCAGTTTCGTCGGTAGTCACCCGATGGCCGGTTCCGAGAAAAAAGGAGCCACTTTCGCGCGATCCGACTTGTTCCAGAATCGCGTTTGTATCGTAACGCCGCACAAAAACAGCGAGCCGGCTTCTGTAAGGCGCATCGCGCAATTCTGGGAAGCACTCGGCAGTCGCGTCGTCGAGATGTCGCCCGAACAGCACGATCGCGCGGTGGCGTATATCAGCCATTTGCCACACGCGGTGGCGGCGGCGCTCGCGGGTGTCGTCGATCCGGTGCATCTGGCGATTGCGGCAGGTGGGTTCAAAGATACGACGCGAATTGCAGCGGCCGAACCGGCGATTTGGGAACCGATCTTTCGCACGAATCGCGAAGAAGTGTTGGCCGCGTGCGACCGCTTCGCGGAGCAGTTCGATACGTTCCGCAAGTTGCTTGCGGCCGACGATGGTGCGGGTTTGATTCATTGGCTCAACGAAGGGAAACGGGTGCGCGATGCTGTGGGAAGCTGAAATTCGACCGGTGGGCCGCGATGCCGAGCGCGACCGCGTGTGTGAGGAATTCGATCTCTTAACCCACGGTAAACGGGGCAGCGATTTGATTTCCGCCGCCGCGCGGGGGTTCCTGTTCGAGGGCGAGTTCGACGATGCCGAAGCGGCGACGCTCGCACGCGAATTGCTCGTCGACTCCCTCGTCGAAACTGTCACCGTTTCGCCGGTCGGCACGATTGCCGACGGGCATTCGTATACGGTCCTTCTGAAGCCCGGCGTCATGGACCCCGTCTCCGAAAGCGTGCTCGCCGCATCGCGCGACATCGGCATTCCCCTCACGCAAATTCACACGTTCCGGCGTTACTTCAGTACTCGCGAACTCGTGGCCAATGACCGCGAAACGCTGTTTCGCCGCGTGTTGGCGAACGATGCCATCGAACGCATCATCACCGGCACACTGCAACCCGAACACTTCACGCGCGGCAAACGCTACGATTTCAAAATTACCATCGTGCCGCTGCGCAACCTCGATGATGCCGCTCTGGTGCAAATTAGTAAGGATGGCCAACTCGCATTGTCGCTCGATGAAATGCGGACGATTCAGCAGCATTTTCGCGAACTCGACCGCGACCCGACCGACATCGAACTGGAATCGATCGCACAAACGTGGTCCGAACATTGTTCGCACAAAACGCTGAAAGGGACGATCGAATACACCGAAACGACCGCCACGGGCACGACGACGCGGCGCTACGAAAACTTGCTGAAAGAGACGATCTTCGGGGCGACGCAGACGATCCGCAAGAACCTCGGCGCGAACGATTGGTGCGTCAGCGTATTCTCCGACAACGCGGGCATCGTCGCGTTCGACGACCAATTTCACCTCTGTTTTAAGGTCGAAACGCACAATCGACCGAGTGCTATCGAACCGTACGGCGGCGCGAACACCGGCCTCGGTGGTGTGATTCGCGATGTTCTTGGCACCGGCCTCGGCGGGCAGCCGATCTGCAACACCGACATTTTTTGTTTCGCAAACCCGGACTTTCCGCCAGAGCAACTGCCGCCCGGCGTCATCCATCCGCGCCGCATTATGAACGGCGTCGTGGCCGGCGTACGCGACTACGGCAACCGCATGGGCATCCCCACCGTCAACGGCGCGATCCTGTTCGACGACCGCTATTTGGCGAACCCGCTCGTCTTCTGTGGCACCGTTGGCCTGATCCCGGTTGGCATGGAATGGAAGCTCGTTTCGCCCGGCGAACGCATCATTGCCGTCGGTGGCCGCACCGGTCGCGATGGCATTCACGGCGCGACGTTTTCGTCGGAACAACTCACCGATCAATCGGAGAAAGTCAGTGGCGGGGCGGTGCAGATCGGTAACGCGATCGAGGAGAAAAAAGTCCTCGACGTGATCTTGCAAGCCCGCGACCGACGGCTGTACACCGCGATTACCGATTGCGGCGCGGGAGGCTTTAGCTCCGCCGTCGGCGAGATGGGAGCCGAGTGCGGTGCCCGCGTCGAACTCGATAAGGCACTGTTAAAATACGACGGCCTGAGTTACACCGAAATCTGGATCAGCGAATCGCAAGAACGGATCGTACTCTCGGTACCGCCCGCAAACTGGCCTGATTTACAAGCACTGTGCGAGTCCGAGGGCGTCGAGGCGTTCGATCTCGGCGAGTTCACCGATACGGGTAAACTCGAACTGACATACCTTGGTCAGCGTGTCGCCGATGTCTCGATGGCGTTCCTCCACGATGGCCGCCCGCAAGTCGTCCGCATCGCCGAATGGACCGCGCCGAAAGCAACGACCGCGACTGACACGGCATCGTCAATCAGCGTGCAAGACGCGCTAATGCTGATACTCGCCAGCTACACCGTTTGTTCGAAGGAATGGGTGATTCGCCAGTACGATCACGAGGTGCAGGGTGGTAGTGTCATCAAGCCGCTAGTCGGCGTGAAGAACGATGGCCCGTCGGATGCCGCCGTGATTATGCCCGTACTCGGTTCGCAAGTCGGTGCGGCTATCGGCAACGGGATCAATCCGCGATATGCCGACATCGACCCGTGGGCCGGTGCCGCGGCGGCCATCGACGAAGCGATGCGGAACGTAGTAGCTGTCGGCGCGGACCCGGCACACACCGCCATTCTCGATAACTTCTGTTGGGGCAACGTCAACGATCCGCAAATGCTCGGCGCGCTCGTTCGCACCGCCGAAGCGTGCCGCGATGTCGCGTTGGCATATGGCACGCCTTTCATTAGCGGCAAGGACAGCCTCAACAACGAGTATCGTTCGCCGACGCAACGCATCACGATTCCCCACACGCTATTGATTTCCGCACTCGGCCGAGTGCCCGATATTTCAAAGTGCGTGACGATGGACCTGAAGGCCGCGGGTAACGATATTTACCTGATGGGCGAGACGCACGACGAACTCGGCGGTTCGCATTACCACCTGGTAACGGGCCGCGATGGCGGGAACGCACCGCGGCCGAACCTCGAAGTCGCACCGAAGATTTTTGCCGCGATGCACCTCGCCATCTCATCGGGCGTCGTGCGATCGTGCCACGATCTCAGCGAGGGTGGCCTCGCCGTGGCGATTGCCGAGATGGCATTCGCGGGCGGCGTCGGCGTCGATGTCAACGGGCTGTCAGCGAGCGACCTCAGCGACGAAGTCCGGTTGTTCAGCGAATCGACAACGCGGTTCATAATAGAAGTGAAACCGAGCGATGCGAACGCACTCGCGGCTGTACTCGGTAACCTGCCGTTCGCGAAAATCGGTACGACAACGACCGAGCAACGGTTACGCATCGCGGGGGCATCCGGCGAATGGATCGTCTGGGCGAAACTTTCGGAACTGAAGGAATCGTGGCAAAAACCGTTACGTTGGTAAAGAATTCCGGCCGCGTGGCGAATGACAGTCACACAACGTCGCCAACGCCACGCGACATCATCGGTTAACATTCTGGTACGATAGGAAAGTGGCTCGCGTCCGATACGAAGGAAGCATCATGGCATATCGAGGGATCCTTTTCGCGGCCTTTGCACTGGTTTTGACTGTCGCAGAAGCCCCTTCCGCGCCGCCGGGGTCGGACCAAGAGTTCGTGACGCGGGTCAATCGCTCGATCGAGCGTGGCGTCGCGTTGCTCAAACAACGAGAGGCGGGGCGGGGCAATTGGGAAGGCGTCGTGCTCGAATCGCTGAGCGATCAAGTCGGCGGGCAGACCGCACTCGCCACGCTCGCACTCTTGAATTGCGGCGTCCCCGCCGACGATAAAGTCGTGCAACGAGCGCTCGAATTTCTCCGCGGATTGGAACCGAAGAAAACCTACGTCGTCGGTCTATCGACGATGGTATTTGCCGAGGCACGGCAAGATAAAGACCTCCAGCGGATCAAGCGAAATGCCGACTGGTTGATCGCAAATGCGGTGTACGAAAAAGGCGCGATTCGCGGCTGGAGTTACCCGATGAATCCGATCCCCGACGGGTCGAACACGCAGTACGCGCTGCTCGGGCTTTACGCCGCGAAACAGGCGGGGGTAAAGATCGAAGACAAGCACTGGCAGGGCATCCGCGACCTCTACACTTCGACGCAGCGCGACGAGAAACCGAACGGCGGATTTTGGACGTACGACTACACGCGAATCGGTGGCGGTGGCGGCAGCCTCAGCGGGCCGAGTTTCACGATGACTACGGCAGGCGTAAGTGGCCTACTGATAGCGGGAATGGGCTTGAACGAAAGCCAACAACAACTCGACGTCGCCACCGGTGTGGCCGCGAAGTGCGGCCTCTACGAGACGAACGGCCAAGTCGCAAAAGGCATGAACTGGATCGCCAGCCGCTTCTCGTTCGACTCCGTGCCAGGTCTGAAATCGACCTACTACAACATTTACGGCATCGAGCGTCTGGGTCGGCTTTCGGGGCAGCGTTTCATCGGCAAATACGACTGGTACCGCGAAGGTTGCGAGTATCTCGTTCGCGTGCAAAACGACGATGGCACGTGGTCGCGTCAAGACAAGCTCGCCGACCGCATTAGCAACGTCGCGACGAGTTTCGCACTGCTGTTTTTGTCGAAGGGCAAAACGCCGGTGTTACTCACGAAGCTCGCTTACGGGCAAGGCCGCGATGGCGAAAATGGCATCGTCGGCTGGAACCGCAAACAGAACGACGTTCGGCACCTCACCGAGTTCGCGAGCCGCGAACTCTTCAACGGCTTGCCAATGGCGTGGCAAATTTACGACACGCGGAAACTCGACTTTACACCCGACGAAACCAAGGCCGAAATCGAGACGCTACTCGCAAGCCCGATCGTTTATTTCAACGGGCACGATCGACCCGTACTCACCGGGAAGCAGAAGGAAATTCTGAAGAAGTACGTCGATGAAGGTGGCTTCCTGTTTGCCGAAGCGTGTTGCGGCGACGTCGAGTTTGCGAATGGATTTCTCGATCTGATGCGCGAGTTGTTCCCCGAAAACAAACTCGAACGGATGCCGCCCGAACACTCGATTTGGCGATCGTTCTACAACGTCTCGCCTGCCGATTTCCCCGGTATCGAGTGCCTCGATCGCGGTTGTAAAACTGTCGTCGTGCTTTGTACGAAGCCCGTGGCGGGCTATTGGGAAGAAAACAAATACATGATCGCGAAGGGCAAAGTCGCCGGGAATCGGGGCGAACGCGCCTACCAACTCGCGGGAAATGTGATCGCTTATGCAACGGGGATGCAGCCGCCCGAACAGCGCGGTTCGAAGGTGAAAATCGCCGACGGCAAACTCGAACTCAACCCACCGCGCGGCGCGTTCAAGCCCGCACAACTCCGCCTCCGCGACGAAGCCCCCCCTGCGCCGGCGGCGATGCGAAACCTGATGGCACACGTCCAGGAAGCCACGGGTTTGCAGGTGATTCAAGACAAGCAAGCCATTGGCCCCGCCGATGCCGAACTCGGCAAGTTCAAGTTCGTGTACATGCACGGCCGCAAGCGATTCGACATGACCGAAGCCGAGTTGGAGAACGTGAAAATGACCCTCGAAACGGGCGGCTTGCTGTTCGCGGACTCCTGTTGTGGCAAGAAAGAGTTCGACGAATCGTTCCGAGCGTACGCGAAGAAACTCTTCCCCGATAGCAAACTCGAGCGGATACCAACCGATGATTTCCTTTACTCGAAGAAGCTCAACGGCACCGAAATCCGCACGGTGAAGCGCCGCGAGAAAGCCGATGGGGTCGGGCCGGACGGCGGCTACCTCGAACTGCCACCACTGCTCGAAGGCATCAAGATCGACGGGCGCTGGGTGGTCATTTACAGCCCGTTCGACATCGGTTGTGCGCTCGAACGGCACAAGTCGACCGACTGTCTGGGGTATAACCCGGAGAGCGCATTGCAACTGGGCACAGCCGCCGTACTGTACTCGTTGAAACGCTGATGCGTACCTCGAGCGATAGGATTACGCGAACTCCACCTTCGTCGGCGTGACGACGAAGGATATTGGCTAACGATGTCGGAGCTGCATTTGACACTTCTCCTACGCGACAACCCCGATGAACTCGAACGGATTTTACGCGGAACGCAACCTGCTCTGTATTTGATTTCCGAGCGACATCTCGTGCGAATCCTCGATCGCCTCATCGAGCAAGGCGTTCGGATATCGTCGAATCCGCAACTCCCCGTCTGGGTGAATCGCGAACAGTTGCCGAGCGAATTCACTCTCGATTCCACGCCTTCTCGCGTACTGTTGTTGACGCCACCCGACGACCGATTGCTCTACGATTACAGCGATAATGCGATACTCAATTCGTACGCGAGGTTACTGTGTCGCGCCGAGATTCGAGCGAAGATCGATAGCGATCCAATCGTTGCGCAAGTCGTTGTCGAGTGTTTTTTGAAGTTGCCAAAATTGGTGCAAGAGGATGTCCGCTTCGTACTCGAAGCGGAGTCGCAGTTGCCGAATCGTGCAACTGACACCGAATTGTCACATGCGTTCGCGCCGCTCTGGCTCGATGCCTCGGTTTACTCTCCGCATACACTCGCCGATTGGTTTCCGCTCGCGTCGCAGCATCGGGAAACGCTCGCCGAATACTCGCGGGTACTCGATGCGAATGCACTGCTTACTAAGTACCCGATCGTAGTAGGGGCAGCCCTTGTAGGTGCCTTGGGTTCTTCATTTCCTAAGCGGATCAAAAAGCCAGACACGAAAGACACCGCACACATTGCAAAGCTCGGGAACCGCGTACGTGCGGCCGTGATGTACATGCGACTGGCGGCCAGTGGCCCCGAAAAGAACCGCACGTGGTACGTGGCTGCGGCGCGGCGCGAACTCCGCGATGGCCTGATTCCCAAGCTCGATCGCACGTTCGGCTGGAAAAAGAAACGTGCCGACCGTTGGACGCAAGCGCTATTCGCACTCTTAGCACACACGCAAGATGGCAGTTGGCCACATGCGACGCGGGCACTTTACGACCTGCAAAAATTGGCTGCGGACCTCGGCCAACCGCTCTACCGCGTCGCCGCCGTCGATTGGCTGTTATCGTTCGGGCGTCGCCCGCTGAAGCAACCGCTGGATCGCGCACGCAATGTCATCCTTCTGCGCCGCCTCGCGCGGGCCGAATCGCACGTACAGCGAGCGGGATTGGCAACGAATGAACGCGAGCAATTGCTCGCGTTGTTTCACGAAGAAATGCACGAAGCCGAGTCGCGAATCCGTGCATCGCTCGGGCCTGTGATACAACGCGTTGCCGAAGATGTCGGTTTACAAACGACGAACATTACCGAACGAGTCGCGCTACAAAAACTGATTGCCGAACTGATCGACCGCCTCTGCGAGCGCGGGTTCCTGCGGATGTCCGACCTCCGCGATGCCATCGCCCAGAATGCCCTCAAGCTCGCCGATGTGCGCGGACCGATCGAGTTGTTTCAGGGCGATAACCTGCTAAAAATGGACGCCCGCCTCAGCGATGAATTGCCGGGTATCTACCACAAAGGCGAAGTCTATCTGCGTGCGATTCAGCGAGTGAGTGCGGTTTCGTTCGGGACGAAAGCGGGTCGATTTCTGACTCGTTTTGTTGCGATTCCGTTCGGCGGCGCGTTTCTCGGCCTCGAATTTTTGCAGCATATCGTCCACGGTGTGCAAGGCATCATCCGCATCATCGCGAAGACGCCGCACGGCCATCGCACGCACTTGCATTTCGTTACATTGCCGAGCGTGCTCATCGTCGGGATGCTTTTCGTATTCGTCGTGCATTCTCGTGTTGGCCGATCGATTGCGGTGGCGCTCGCGTATCGCATCCGGCGCGTTTTCGCAACGTTATTCGTCGAAATTCCACTTGCGATTTGGTCGTCGCCGCCAGTGCGATTCGCGCTGGACAATCGTATCAGTCGGGCGTTGAGTCGCTGGGTGATGGTACCGTTTGCCGTCTCCGTAATCGTGTTATTTGCGCTCATCAACTGGGATTTTTCGCTCGACGATGCACTCGAGTTTTGCGGTGTCTTATTCGTGCTCGCAACGGCAGTGTGGGCTTCGCCGTACGGCCAACGGCAGGCCGATCACTTCGGCGAAGTGACGGCGGATTCGTGGCGAAACTTCTGGTGGAATCTGCTGCCCGGCACGTTCACGTGGATCGTCTGGGCGTTCCGCGAACTCATGGGATTGTTCGAGCGCGGGCTGTACGCCGTCGATGAATGGTTCCGCTATCGCGAAGGACAATCGCGAGAATCGCTGATTTTCAAGGTGATTTTCGGTCTGATCTGGTTCCCCATCGCGTACCTGTTCCGCTTCGCGTTTTACTTGCTCATCGAGCCGCAAGTGAACCCGGTCAAACATTTTCCCGTGGTCACGGTGTCCCACAAAGTCATCTGGCCGATGGTTCCGCAAATCAGCGCATGGACCGGTATCTCGCCTTGGACGGTCGGCATGTTCGTCAACGGGGTGCCGGGGATTTTCGGGTTCATGGCTTGGGAACTGATGGCGAACTGGAAGTTGTATCGCGCGAATCAGTCGCAACAACTCGAACCGCAAACGATTGGACATCACGGCGAAACGATGCGTGGGTTGTTCCGCGTCGGCTTCCATTCCGGCACGGTGCCGAAACTCTTTCGTAAACTCCGCAAGCACCACGAAGCCGCAACACCCGAACCGCGATTCATCGATCGAGAGCATCATGCGTTGGAACATTTACAATGCGCGATTGCCGACATGATCTCGCGTGAGATTTTACCGCTGTGGGACGAGAACCCAGAACTGCGCGAATGCCGAATCGCGGTCGCATCAGTGACACTTGGCTGTCAGTCGGCACCCATCGAGTTATCCGCCGCGACGGTTAACACGCCGTTGCAGATCCTCATCGCGATGCACGACGAGCAGATCGTCGGTTCCGTGTCAGAATACGGTTGGGCAAAATCGCTCTCGAACAGCGCCATGCACTCGCTCGAAATTGGTATTCACGGTGCGTACGCATTCGCTGCCGTTGCGAAACCGGACGCCCTCGATCGTGCCGCGTGGGTGTCGTTTTGGTCGAAATCGCTCTAGCAATTTATCGCGTTCGCGGATATTTCCCCCACGTTCGGCATTCTTTCAACGAGGGTTTCCGCGAAGATGCGGCGAGGTTTGTTACTGCTGCTTGCCTGTATCGCGGTCCTTCTCATGGGAAGCCGCGGTTGGGCCGATACATCGAAATTGCCGCAATACGACCTGAATTTAACGCTCGACACCGCGAAACACAAAGCCGATATTCGGCTGCTCGTCACGTGGACGAACACGCACGCGCGACCGACGAAGGAACTCGTTTTCAACTTCTATCCGCACTATCGCATACCGAAGGGCGATCTGCTCCACCTCGCGAAAACACTCGAATTATTGCGACTGAATCCCTCCGACGGAATCGATCTTCACGGCCGTCACGGCTCGCTCGCTCGCGTTTCGCATGTGGCATCGAACGGGAAAGCGCTGCCCGCTTCGACGCTGCTTTCGTTTCGCTTTGCCAACGACAACCCGACGGCCATCATCGTCGATCTTCCCGTGGAAGTGGGGCCGGGCGAGTCGGTCACGGTCGATGTCGAAGCGACGATCCGGTTGCCGAACAAACAAGGCCGTTGGGGCCACTGGCAAGGCGTGAGCTTCTTGACGAATGCCTTGCCGGTCGTGGCCTATTACGACGAGGTCGGCTGGCACGCGGTGCCGTTCATTCCGTGGCATCAACCGTGGTGGAATGAGGCGGGGCAGTTCAAGGCGAACATTCGGCTGCCGGCCGAGCAAAAGCTCGCGTGTTCGGCTCCCATCCAAAGTGAAATCCGTCTCGCGAACAACTGGAAGCAGATCACGACGGAGCCGTTCATCGGTCGGGATTTTGCGATCCTGGCGAGTGCCGATTACGTCGAACACACGCTCGCGGTGCCATTGCCGAACGGGCAAGAAGTGAAGCTAAAGTGCCTCGCGTTTCCGAAGCACGATTTCTATGCGAAGGAAATTTTGCGGATCGCATCGGAGGCGATACCGGTGTACGCGAAGTGGTTCGGCGCGGTGCCGAACAAGCAAATCACCTACGCAGAATCGTTTTTCGGCTGGAATGGCAACGAGTGCGCGGGCCTCGTCATGATCGACGAGCGCGTGTTCGGGATGCCGCATTTGGCCACGGGATACGTCGAATATCTCGTCTCGCACGAAACGTGCCATCAGTGGTGGTACAACCTCATCGGCACGAACGGGTACGGCGAAACGTTCGTGGACGAAGGCGCAGCAACGTACTTCACGCACCGCTTGCTCGACCGCAAACACGGCAAAAACAACAAGATGCTGAACTGGCCGAGCGGCGCAGGTTGGCTGCCGAACATCCAGCGCGAGAACTACCGGAACTCGAGCCTCTACGGCACGATTCGCCGCAATGAAATGCCCGCTGCCGCAGGTGACTTGCCGGGGTTCAACCACCTCGTCGGGCTGTTCAGCGGGGCGTACGATCGCGGGTCGAGGATCTTCGGAATGATCGAAGATCGCCTCGGCGAAGATGCCTTCCTGGACTTCACGAAGGGGCTGGTTCAGAAGTATTCGTGGAAGGTCTTTCAAGCCTCGAACCTGAAAGCCGAACTCGAAGCCTATACCGGTCAAAAGTGGGACGAATTCTTCGACCGGTGGGTGTACGGCAAAGGCATCACCGACTGGCAAGTCGAATCCGTTAAGTTCGAATCAGCGCAACAACCGAAGGCATTTTCGCGCTCGCCCGCGATGGATACGCGACAGCGGGTATCGGTGATCGTTCGCCAAACCGCCGACTACAACGAGCCGACCACGCTCGGGTTTCGGATGCCCGGCGACAAGGAGTATTCGATCCGCGTGCCGGTGGTGCATCAGGGCCAACCGCTGAAGCTCGACGAACACGAAACCGTCATCGAAACCTTGCGCGATGGTTCGATTCGCGTCGATATCACACTTCCTGGGAAGCCCGAACAGATTTCGATCGACCCGGATCGCGTGCTGTTGGACAAGAACCCGGCGAACAATGTCTGGAAGGCGGAACCGCGTTTCTCGGTCGTACCGCTCTACACGACGCTGAACGAAAACGACCTGACGACCGATTACGACCGCTGGAATTTCGGCCTCGGACCGTGGATCGGCGGCGCGCTTTACCCCGACCCGTGGTACACGCGATCGACGATGCTCGGGGCACGTGCCGGGGTGTATCGCACGCAGATTTACAGTGGCGGATTGTACGCGGCGTATCGCTCGGATGTGCGCGATGTCGTCATCGGTGCGGACGGCTTGTGGGACCATTGGCCACTGCCGAAAACGCAACTCGGTTTCAGCGTCGAACAGCGTGTTGCTGGCCCGTTCAGCAGCAATTCGGGCCGCGATACCGCAACCCGCGCCGGTCTGTTTAGTCGATACGTTTTCCAATACGGCTCGAGCTTCTATCTGCCGCCATTGCACTATGCGGAAGTCTTTTCGACCTACCAGGATAACTTCCTGCCGTTCGCCCGAGAACGAGCCGCGGGGGCCGTTCGCCCGGACTGGACATACCTCAGCGGGTTGCATTATCGGTTGAATTTGTACACGCCGTACTGGGATCCGGAGTGCGGCGTCTGGGTCGATGCGACGTACGGTTCCGGCGTGGCACAACTGGAACAGAAAGCGGGCTTGCATCAGTTGCGTGGGGAACTTGCCGCCGTGAAGAAGCTGCCGTGGAACCTCGGCCCGCTGACGGGAACGCGCGTGGCCGGGCGATTCGTCGTGCAAGGCGCGTTCCCGCAACGCGGCGAGTTCTTCGCACTCGGCGGCGGCACGTTGTTCCGCGGGTACGACCTCGGACAGCGACAAGGTAGCGCGCTTTGGGTGGCGAATGCGGAACTGCGATTGCCACTGGCCCGCGATGTCGAATGGGATGTACTCGATCACACGGCCGGCACGCGAAACCTCTGGCTGGCGCTCTTTTACGACGTCGGCGACGTTTACACGAACGGGCGTAGTGTCGGGGGAATCTCGCACGCGCTCGGTGCAGGCATCCGCATGGATACCGCACTCTTTAGTTTCATCGAACGGGTGACGCTACGATTCGATGTCGCGAAAACGATCAACGATAATTCGCCTTTTCAGTTCTGGTTTGGCGTACAGCACCCGTTTTAGCGAGTAGGTCGCAAATTGAAACGGCATGGTTCCAAGCGAGGTTGCAGTTTTGCCGTAAAGTACCACCGAAGCTTTGGTTCCGGCGTGGTTCCAGACGACCCATTTCGGACGTAAGTCGTTG
>JAYVQG010000420.1:0-12976 GCA_043757025.1 Limnoglobus sp. | reverse complement strand
CAAAGTCTCGTCGGACAGTTGGCGGGAATCGGGCAGTGCGATGGCCATGTGAAGTACTCCGGGGGTGTCAAGGCTCATTCTATCCCGCAAATGCCGCAGAGGAGTCCAACGTGCGGATCATACGAACCGAGGTAATATGTGGAAGAGTTGAAGGATCTATATAATGCGGAGAATCAACTGCTGAAAGCGCTTCCCAAAATGGTGAAGGCAGCTACGCATCCCGAGCTGAAAAATGCGTTCAAAGAGCACCTCGAAGTTACGCGAAATCAGGTAACGCGGCTCGAAACGATTTTCGAGAAGCTTGAGGAAAGCCCCAAGGGCAAGAAGTGCAAAGCGATGGAAGGTCTCGTCGCCGAAGCGGCGGACACCATCGCAGAAGATGGTATTTCTAGCGTGAAAGATGCCGCACTCATTGCTTCGGCGCAACGAGTCGAGCATTACGAAATGGCCGGCTACGGCTGCGTCAGGACTTTCGCCAAACTACTCGGCTACGACGAAGCTGTCGAGTTGCTGCAAGCGACGCTCGATGAAGAAGGCGAAGCGGATAAGGCACTCACCGAACTCGCCGAGACGATCATCAACATCGACGCGGAAAATGCGGACGATGAAGAAGCGGCTGAACCCAAGAAAGCCGCTGCGAAGCGATAAAACGCGAAGCAATACTCGAAGGCCGAAGTCGTCCTTCGAGTATTGCTTTTCAGGATGCAATTGCCGCACTCATCGCGCGATCCGAGACATTTTGCATTTTGCACGCCCATGTTTTTCGCACAATGCGCACAACAGTAAATCGCTCGGTCGCTCTCGACGCCATGGCCAATGATTCGACACCCACAATGGGCACAACGTGGTGCGAGCATGTGAATGGCGCACTCGAAGGAATCGAAGACGTGTTCTCTATGCCCCATCGTGACCGTAAACGCTTTGTCGTAATTGTTGCCGCAAACTTCACAGATACCCATTACGCAACCTCCCGTTAGTGTGTGAGCAAAGCTAACTGCAATCTTGATGCCATGTGTGTGCAAATCTGGAATATCGGCGTGCGGTCGTCCGTTTCGGTATGTGCTTGGCTGGGATTTCCTTCCGTTCGCCGTGTGGCAGTCGGGCAGGTCTGTGCCTATAACAACCGAAAGTACACCACTACCAGCACGGGTGAATCGATGAAGATCCACGAATATCAGGCCAAAGAACTGCTCGCGAGCTACGGCGCGCCGATCCCCCGGCACATCGTTGTGAAGACCGCCGATGAAGCCGCCGCCGCGTTCGACGCACTCGGCGGTACGGGCGCGATGGTGAAGGCCCAGATTCATGCGGGTGGGCGGGGTGCGGGGCAACTCAAAGGTTACGCCGACAAGCTCGGTGGCGTGAAGTACTGCCCGACGAAAGAGAAAGCCCGTAGCGTTGCCGATGCGATGCTGAAACACTCGCTGATTACGATGCAAACCGGCCCCGAAGGCCAGCCGATTCAGACGCTGATCGTGCAAGCCGATGCAGAGCCGGTCAAGGAATATTACGTCGGCATGGTGCTCGATCGCGCGCTCGGCATGCCCGTGCTGATGGCCTCGACCGAAGGCGGCATGGACATCGAAAAGGTGGCGCACGATAGCCCGGAGAAGATCCTCCGCGTGCCCGTGTCGCCCGAAACGGGCTTGTTACCGCACCAGGCGCAGAAACTCGCGTTCGATCTCGGATTCGCGAACGAGCAGATCGGCCCCGTCGTGAAAATCCTGATGGCGCTGTCGAAAGTGTACTTCGCCAAAGACGCGAGTATCGTCGAAGTCAACCCGCTCGCGATCACCAAGAAGGGCGATGTCGTCGTTCTCGATGCGAAGATCGACTTCGACGATAATGCCGGGTTCCGCCATGCCGACGTGCAAGCGTTGCGCGACCTCGCCGAAGAAAACCCGACGGAAATCCGCGCGGGCAAGGCGAACCTGAACTACATCCAACTCGATGGTACGATCGGTTGCCTCGTCAACGGGGCGGGCCTCGCGATGGCGACGATGGACATCGTCAACCACCACGGTGGCAGCCCGGCGAACTTTCTCGACGTAGGTGGCGGCGTGACGCCCGATGCCGCGATCGAGGCGTTCCGCATCATCCTTTCGGACGACAAAGTGAAGGGCGTGTTCGTGAATATCTTCGGCGGCATCGCGAGTTGCGCGCTGATTGCCGAAGCACTCGTGAAAGCGGGCCGCGAAGTCGGCTTCAAGGTACCGGTCGTCGTTCGCCTGGAAGGCAATCAGGTCGAGAAGGCACGCGAGATTCTGGAAGCCGCCAAAGCCGAACTGCCGATGATCCGATCCGCCGCAGACCTGACCGCAGCCGCGAAACTGATCGTACAACTGGCGAAATAATCCCTCTCCGCGTTTCACCCGAGGAGCATCATGACACGGATCGTTCGCCGCAGCCGCTGGCTCGGCTTCGCAATCATACTCGCCGCCGGTTGTACGAAACCGCCTGCCTACGCAACGAAAGCCGCGCCGATCGCGGCCGTCGCATCGCCATCGGTGAAGCCCGGCGAAGTGGCCCCACCCGCATCGACAACCGATGCGAAGAGCGCAGCTGAGGCGTACGCCAAGGAGTTTCTGGCTGCCGTACAAGCGGGGAAAGCGAGCGCCGCAATGCTCACACCCGCGTTCAAGAAGCTCATTGCCGACCCACTTTCGCCCGAGGATCGCGAACTCGGCTACTCGGATACGATCGCCGGCCAGTGGCTCGAACGCTTCCTCAATTCGGTACCCGCACCCGCACTGACGGCGGCATCGGGTTCGGGCGAAACGTACGCAATCACCGGCGTTGTCGCAGGCGATGCACCGAAGCACATCGCACTTCGCGTGACGAAACTCGACGGGGCATGGCGAACCGATTGGTTCTTCGCAAGCGCGGCGGCAACCGTGTCTGCGGCGTTGCCGGCGGGCGACGATGCGTACCCGACATTTGCGGCGGTTGCATTCCTCGATGGCCTACTCGGCAACTCGGATCGCATCGCGGAAGGCACGATGAGCACGACCTTCAAAATGGGCATCGCCCCGCCGTTCCCCGCTGACAAGCGCGGCTACAATCGCGGCATTCTTAGCGGCAAGTTCGGCGAATTCCGCGGCGGCTTTACCGGTTACGCGATTACGAAAGTGGAAGCGGGCACCGTCACGGGAGAGTTGAGCAAAGGCGGAGCCACCAAGCCTTTCACGATGAAACTCGTAAAGGGCGACCGACCAACCGACTGGCTGATCGCCGACTTCCGGATGGATTAAAGCAGTTCCGAAACCGCGTCACTGCCGACGAGCGGCGCGGCGCAGACGGAGTTTTTGCACACGTAAACCGTCGCTCGATTTTCGACCATCGGGCGGTTCGCGAGGATCGCAAGTTCGGAACCGGCGGTCGATGGATCGTGGAACGCCACGATCCGGTTCGGTGCAAATTTCTGACGCACCGCGCGTAGAACGCGAGCAGTTTCGGGATCACTTTCGTTAGCCACCACCGCGATTTCTTCGACAGGCCCCAGATACAAATCGAGTGCCACGAGCAACTGCCCAGCGGCGGCGGGGTTTTCGGTCATCAATCCCAGGTACGCCTTCAGCGTGCCTTCCGCGATGGCGAACAAGTCACTGCGGCCGGTCAGTTTCGCGAGGCGAATCAATGCCGTGGCGGCCATTGCGTTACCCGATGGCGTGGCCCCGTCGTGCAAATCTTTCGTTCGCGCGATCAGTTGTTCGCGATCGTCGGCGGTGAAGAAAAAGCCACCCACGGGGTCGGCGAAATGCCGGATCATCACGTCGGTCAATTCGCTGGCGATGCGAATCCACTTCGCGTCGAACGTCGCTTCGTAAAGAGTCACAAACGCATCGATGAGGTACGCGTAATCTTCGAGGTACCCCGGCAGTTTCGCGGGGGCATTCACGCCAGATGTGCGGAATAAACGCCCGTCGCTGGAACGCAGATTCGCGAGGACGAACTCTGCCGCACGGGTGGCGGCCACCGCGTATTTCGGCTCGTCGAACGCGATGCTCGCTTTGGCGAATGCCGCGATCATCAGGCCGTTCCACGCCATCAGGAACTTCTCGTCGCGGCCGGGCCAGATCCGCTTTGCGCGTTCGCCGTAGAGTTTGCACTTCACGGTAGCGAGCTTCGTGCGAAACTCGTCGAGGCTCAGCCCCGCCAGTTTTGCATCCTGTTCGTCGGACTTCGAGCGACACAGAATGTTGCTATGCTCGAAGTTACCGTGCTCGGAAAAGCCGTACACGCGGCTCGCAAACTCGCTCAGTTCCGGCCCGAGAATCGCTTCGACTTCCGCTTCGCTCCAGACGTAAAATTTTCCTTCGACTCCTTCGCTGTCCGCATCGAGCGAACTGTAGAAACCGCCGTCTTCGTGGGTCATTTCGCGCAACACGTAGTCGAGCGTTTCACGAGCAATGTGCTTGTAGAACGGGTCGTTCGTGAGCTGGAACGCCTCGGTATACGCGAGTGGCAGGAGGGCATTATCGTAGAGCATTTTCTCGAAGTGCGGCACCAGCCAGACGGCATCGACGCTGTAGCGATGAAAGCCGCCGCCGACTTGATCGTACATGCCGCCGCGTGCCATTTTGTCTAGCGTAAGGCGTGCTGAGTGCAAGGCGGAACTGTCGTCGAACCGCTGGACGGCCCGCATAAGCACCTTTAATTCGAGCGGATGTGGGAACTTCGGTGCGCCGCCGAAGCCGCCGTGCGTCGGATCGAAATTGCGCCGCAACACGTTCGCGGCATTCTTCAAGATCGTCTCGGAAAGTTCGCCTTTCGCCGGTTCCAGATCACTCGTCGCCTTCAGAGCCGCAGAAACTTGCCGCCCGATTTCGTACAGCCCTTCGCGTTTGTTCGTCCACGCATCGTGGATCGCGAACAGCAATCGTTTGAAGCTCGGGCGACCGTACATGTCCTTCGGCGGAAAGTACGTCCCCGCGTAGAACGGCGTGAGATCGGGCGTGAGAAACACCGAAAGCGGCCAGCCGCCGCCTTCGCGCGTCAACAGTTGGTGGGCCGTCATGTAAATCTGATCGAGGTCCGGGCGTTCTTCGCGATCGACTTTGACGTTGATGAAATTCGCGTTCATCGCCTCGGCGGTCTCGGTATTCTCGAAACTCTCGTGCTCCATGACGTGGCACCAGTGGCACGCCGAGTAGCCGACACTCAGGAAGATCGGCTTGTTTTGCTCCTTCGCCAACGCAAGTGCTTCCGGTCCCCACGCGAACCAATCGACGGGGTTGTTCGCGTGTTGCCGCAGGTAAAGGCTCGATTCCACAGCGAGTCGGTTCATCGGAAAATCCTTGTCAGTTGTACGTGCGACCCGTCGATGGATGATGGAGCGTCGTACAAACGTCGACTATCGTCCTTCGGGTGGTCGCCGCGTCGGCGATCGACTCGCGGGCGGGCGCGGTGCAGCAGGACGACTAGTAGCGGGGCGCGGTGCAGCCGGTCGCGGTGCGGCGGGACGCGGTGCGGCGGGGCGAGGTGGCATTGCGGTCCGCGATGCGGGTGGGCGGCTGGTCAGGATCGGTCGCGTGTCGACGATTGGCTTCTCGGTCGCGGCGGGGGGCGTTTCCTCTTCGGGTGCGATCTTCGTGCCGGCGATGCGATTACGCACGCGCTGGATCTTCTTTCCGCTCTCCTCGACCGCTTTCTTCAGTGCGTTCAATTCGAGCAAACTCAACCGCCGCGACTTGCCTTTCGGCAAGCGATCGAGTCGCACGGGGCCGAGCGAGATTCGTTGAAGTCGCATCACTTTGTGGCCGAGTTGCGCGAGCATTCGACGAATTTCGCGGTTCTTGCCTTCGCACAACACGATTCGCACCCACGTACTATCGCCTTGGCTGCGGACTTTGCGTGCCGCCTTCGCCTTGACTTTGCCATCGCTCAGCCAGACGCCATCGAGCAATTTTTGCAAGTCCATAATCGACGGCTGCCCCGCCACCAGCGCGAGGTAGGTTTTCTCGATCTCGAACTTCGGGTGCATCAGTTGGAAGGCGAGTTCGCCATCGTTCGTCATCAGCAGCAAGCCTTCGCTCGCTTCGTCGAGTCGCCCGACGGTGTAGACGCGCTGTTCGACGTGGGTAATCAGATCGAGCGCCAGCGGGCGTCCCGCCGGGTCGTGGTTCGTACAGAGGTAACCGACCGGTTTGTTGACGACCCAGTACGTCGGTTTTTCCGAACGCACGTTGTTGTCGTCGACGGAGATTTTGTTTTTTTCGACGTCGACTTTGACGCCGAGATCGCGAACGATGCGGCCATCGATTTTGACGCGCCCGGCTGCGATGAGTTCATCGCAGTGTCGACGCGAACCGATGCCCGCATGGGCGAGATATTTGTTGAGACGTTCCATCGATACATTGTACGAAGCAAACCATCAAGCGTTCGTCGGTACCAGTGGGCCGAGTTCTTCAAAGAGATGATCGAGGATGCCCGCGAGGGCACCTTGGGCTTTCGTGGAAGTCGATTGCAACAGGCGGCACTTCTCGCGAAATGGCCGCAGTTTCCGCGTGGCCGCGCGCGAAGCGAGGCATTCGAGCAGGTTCGGCGCGACGCTCAGCAATCGTCCGTGCATGATGATGAGCGGCGGTGCGAACAGATTGGCCGTTGCCGCAACGGCGATCGCGAGCCAGTCGATCACGGCTTCAATTTCGGTGTGGAATCCCACCGGGTTGTCAGTCGCCAAACGGATCGCCTCGTCGATGGTAACCAACCGCCCGACTTTTGCCGAGACGCGCCGAGCGAAGGTGGCATCGGTGGCGAGCGTTTCGAGGCAGCCGCGGTTCCCGCACCCGCAGATCGCGCCGTTCGGATCGATCGTGATATGGCCCAATTCGCGGGGCAAACCGACGTGCCGCGCGAGCAACCGCCCGCCCGTAATCACACCCAGCCCCAACCCGCCACCGTAGTCGATGATCGCAAGATCTTCGGTGAGGTGAGCGCGACGTTCGGCCAAGCACAGCGCGTCATTTTCTTGAACGAGAATGGTACTGAATCCGAGTCGGTCGCGCAAATCGTTGCTGGGATGCTGATCGTCGGTCTGGTGAAAATTCGGCGAGAAGACCGCCCGGTCGCCACTCGGATCGATGATGCCCGGCAGGCTGAGGCCAAGGCCGAGAGTTTGCACGTTCTGCGTATCGATCCACGGTTTCGCGTGTCGTTCGATCTCGGAGAGAAGCCGCGCGTACGTGTTTGGGGTCAGGAATTTCAGCGAGCGATCTGTGTAAATGCTGCCGTCCAGCCCGCCGACGACCATCTCGCACCATTCGGGTTCGACCGAGACGCCGATGACTTGCACCGATTCTCGCGCGAGCCGAAGGATCTTCCCCGGCCGGCCTGGCCCACTGATTTCCGCATCGGTTTCTTCGATGTATCCCGCGAGCAAAACCTGCGTGACTGCCGACGAAACCGTCGTCGGGCTGATACCCGTGAGGCGTGCGATGTCTGCCCGTGAGATCGGCCCTTGGCTCTTGAGTGCCTCGACGACGGCGCGCTGCGTCATCCGCCCCAGAAGCTGCGGTCGCAAGTGCGATGTGATGGCGTTTTTCATGGACTATTCGATCCCATCGATGGCCATCAGTTCAAGGGTTGCCGCGAATGCGCGGATCGTTTTATCGGCATCTTCGACGCTGTGCATACTACTCGTCAGGCCTGCGTAGCCCCAGAAATCGACGCCGTTGAGGAGCATCCCCTGGCGGACGGCATGCATGTGTTTCGTGTTCTTCGGCCCGTCGAGTGCGTTGACATCGCCGTTCAGAGGCACGAAACCGTCGTTGTCCGTCGTGGCGATCGTCGCACGTGGTCCGGTGTAATTCGGCACAATGCGAACCATTGAAAAATCGCCGTACGCGATCCAATGACTGTTGCGGCTTGCGAAAAGTTCGTTCAATCCATTACGCAAGTAACGTGCGATTGTGTTCGCTTTCTCGCTCGGTTCACCCGTCGCGATCTGTTGCAACGTCGCGATGCCCGCCGATGCCGAGAGTGGATTCGCGTTGTAAGTTCCGGGGTGTTTCATCTTCGGCTTGCCCGCGCGCGGCTCGATGAACGCGAGGATGTCCGCACGACCCACGAGGCACCCACCGGGCAGACCGCCTGCGAGAATTTTCGCGAGTGTCGTGAGGTCCGGTGTCACGCCGTAGACTTGCTGTGCCCCACCCGGCGCGACGCGAAACCCCGTAATCACTTCGTCGAAAATCAGCAGCACATCGTGCTTCGTACAAAGTGTTCGCAACCCGTGCAGGAACTCGCCGCGAATCGGCACCGCGCCCCAGTGGCCGCCCGTCGGTTCGAGGATCACCGCACCGATGTCGGCGTTCGCTTTCAGCGTATCTTCGACGCGATTGAGGTCGTTCGGCGGAATCGCCACGCAACAATCGGCCACGCCCGCAGGCACGCCTGGTACCGAGGTCGATTCGTACGGCGGATCGGAAGAGATGGTGACGTAATCGTGCCAACCGTGGAAATGCCCGTGGAATTTCAGGAACTTCGAGCGTCCGGTAAACAGCCTCGCCAACCGCAACGCCATCATCGTCGCTTCGGTGCCACTCCCCGTAAAGCGAACTCGCTCCGCCGACGGGGTGAGTTTCTTCACCCACGTCGCCCACTCGATTTCGAGATCGTGGCACGCGCCGGGGTGCGTGCCTTTGCTCATCTGTTCTTGTACCGCCAAGACGACCGCTTCGGGCGAATGGCCGAGTAAGTGCGAGCCGTGCCCGACGAAATAGTCGATCAATTCATGGCCATCGACGTCCCACTTTTTGGAACCCTTCGCCCGGTTGATGTACACCGGGAACGGGTCCATCATCCGGGCGTCGTGCGTAACGCCGGTCGGGAAGAGTGTCTTCGCGATCTCGAAGCGTTGCCGCGAGCCATCGAAAGCATCCGCGTATCGCTCGACCAATGACATAAAGATTTCGCTCATAGTTTGAAGGATATGTCTGTATCTTAATCGCGTACGGTTCATGTGGGTAGCGGACGTTCGCGATTCATCAGATTTCCTTTATTGGCGCGAGTCACTCTATGATGTCGCCGTCGCAATCGCCAAAAGTCGACGATGTCGGTTCGGAACCCGAATCGGCCGCGCTCACGCACACTTTGAAGCAAAATGCGCTCAGCGGCTCGTCGACCGAAATCACTCAGATCGGCCCCGGATGCGTGCCCGCGCACCTCGAAAGCTATCAGTTCTGGCAGCCGGGGCGGCACATTGGCGATTTCGTGTTGTTGTCCAAGCTCGGCCAGGGCGGGCTGGGCACGGTCTTTCTCGCCAAGCAACTCTCGCTCGACCGTCAGGTCGCGTTGAAGGTCACCGACGCAACCGTAGCGGGTGCATCCGAGGGACTGGCACTCGCGAACCTCGAACACGATAATATCGTGAAGGTCTACTCGGGTTTCTCCGAACTCACGAGCAAAAAGCACTGCCTTTGCTTGCAATACGTGCCCGGTACGACACTCGGCAACGCGATTGCGCACCTCTACGCCAAGGATCGTCGCCCCGCGACGGGCAACGATTTCCTCGCGGCCATCGATGCCCTGGCGAGTGGCGAAAGTCGCTTCGACCCTGCATCGCTTCGCGATCGTGCGGCACTCGAAGGCGACGACTTCATTCAGGCCGTGTGTCGGATCGGCGAGCAACTCGCAGGGGCACTCGCATTCGCGCACGGGCGCGGCGTGTTGCACTGCGATGTGAAGCCGGGGAACATCCTCATCACGCCGTACGGCCGCCCGATGCTCGTCGATTTTAACGTGTCCGTATCGTGCGGCGCATCGGTCACCGGTGGCACGCCGAAGTATATGTCGCCGGAACAGATGGCCGCCGCGTGCGGTGTGCCCGACGCCGTCGCCGTCGACGAACGTAGCGATCTGTACTCGCTCGGAATCGTACTGTTTCAACTCGCAACGGGTGTACTGCCGAGCGCGGAGACGCGCAAACTCGAAGCCGATCTTCCGCCCGAACTGGCCGCTGTGATTCGACGCTGTTTGCAAGCGAACCCGATGGATCGCTATCAAAGTGCGGCGGCACTTCGCGAAGCACTCGCCGGTGTCCGCGCGATCCATACCGCCCAACGACGACTGCCGCCGCCGCACAAGTTAGGACGCTGGACGATCCGCCACCCGATACTCGTTATGCTCGCGTTCGCGCTACTGCCACACTTCGTAGGTACGTTCCAAAATGTCATCTACAACGCGGTCGAACTGAAACTGAACGAGAAACAGCATCGCATCTTCACGATGCTCGTCATCGGCTACGATCTGCTCGCTTACTCCGTCTGTGTGACGATCGCGATTCGGCTGCTTCGGCGACTCTATCGCGATTTGTTACAAGTTCAAATAGGGGGTGCGACGCCGGATCAATTCGATGCGGTCCGCAATCGTGCTCTCGATCTCGGAAGATGGGGAATCGGGCTGGCGTTCGTCGGCTGGCTGCCCGGTAGCATCCTCTTTCCGCTCGTCATCGATCACTTCGGTGGCGAGGTCAGACTGACGACATCGCAGTACGTTCACTTCCTGATTTCGTTCGTGCTCTCAGGCATCGTCGGCATGGTTTACAGCTACTACGGCATCCTCTATGTCGTGCTGCGAGGGTTGTATCCGTACCTCTGGAACCCCGAACGATTCCACGCAACCACTGCCGCCGCCGAACTCGATCGCGGCACGCATTTCTTCGGGCCGTTCATGGTGCTCGCGAACCTAATCCCGCTGAGCGGCGCGATCTTGCTCATCGTCTTCGGCGAGAAAGATAAAAAAGAAATGACGCTCGGCTTCCGTCTCCTCGTCTCCTGCCTCATCGGCGTCGGCATGGCCGGCGTTATCGGCCTCGTCCGCGTCATCGACCACCTCAACCAACTAGCCAATGCCTGGACCGAAACGCGAGACGGGGCTTCGTGACCCAAAGACTTGCATCGGCTGTAACAAATAATCAGTTCGGGTACTTCTGACACCAGCGCTCGCCAAGAATGGGAAAATCCACAAAAGGTAACGTTCATTACGAGGCAGACCCCGGCACTGAAGAGCACGAGCACACATCATAAATTCCGGCCGGCGAGCCAGCCGGTGCTCCATGCGGATTGAAAGTTGTAGCCGCCGATCCAGCCGTCGAGGTCGAGGACTTCGCCTGCGAAATACAGCCCCGGTTGTCGCTTGCTCTGCATCGTTCGCGAATCGACGTCGATCAAGTTTACGCCGCCCGATGTCACTTCGGCTTTCTCGAAACCGAGCGTGCCGCGTAACGGCAGTGACAGCCGCTTGGCCGTCGCGACCAACTTCAAACGATCCGGTTTACTCAGCGATGCGGCCTTGCGATCGAGTGGGAAACCGACGAGCGACAGCAGTTGATCGCAGACGCGGCGCGGCAACTTTTCGGACATCACTACAGCCAGTTGTTTCTTCCCCGATGCCGCCGTTTCTACCCGCAAAAATTCGTCGAACTGTTCTTCGGATTCGAGCGGCATCAGGTCGACTTGCAGATTCAATTTCGACGGCGTCGCGTGACCGCTCACGCTCCGGCTGACATCGAGCGGGGCCGGTCCCGTGAGGCCGAAGTGTGCGAACAACATCGAGCCGCGACGTGCTGACAGGGCCTTGTCACCGTCGAATACTTTCAGGCCGACGTCGGGCAGCGTGATGCCGCGAAGTTCGCCGATCCACTCGGGTTGCACCGTCAAGGGTACGAGTGCGGGCTTCGTGGAAACGATCTCGTGGCCGAACTGCGAGGCGAAGCCGTAACCGTCGCCGGTGGTGCCACAACCGGGGTACGATTTGCCACCTGTCGTGATGAGCACGTGCTCGGCAGTCAGCGTACGGAGCGGCGTAGTGACCGCGAATCCGCCATCGGGAAGTTTCTGGAGTTTCGTCGCGGGTTCGCCGATGGCGAGCGTGGCCCCGCTGCGTTCGAGCCTTCGCAGCAAGGCGTTCAGCACATCGAACGCACGATCCGACACGGGGAAAATCTTGCCCGTATCTTCGACTTTCGTCATCACGCCTTCGGCTTCAAAGAAGGCGATGGTATCGCGAACGCCGAACGCGGCGAGTGCCGAGTGCAGGAACTTGCCGTTGGTGCCGAACGCCTCGATGATGCCGCGATTTTCGCAATCGTGCGTGATGTTGCACCGCGTGCCGCCGGACATGAGAATCTTAACGCCAGGCTTGCGGCCCTTCTCCAAAAGCAACACGCGCCGCCCGCGCTCCGCCGAATGGATCGCCGCCATCAGTCCCGCCGCCCCCGCCCCAAGTACGATCGCATCGAAATCAAACCCCGTCATGGGCACTCCGTACATGCAACGCGACCTGATCCGCCACACGGTATCCAAGATACGATAATGTCAAAACTCAGTTGCGTCCGACCAAATGAAATCAGACTCGGAGAGAGGTTGTCGCTCATCGAGTATGCGGACGAACCTCCGCAGTGCGTCCTCCAGAGCTTCTTCCACCGTCATACCCAATCCTGCCTCGCCATCTCGACACCCATTTGTGTCGTGGGCATCGACATTCAGAACCGCCAGAAACGAGCCGTTCACACGCTCGATGACTTTGACCTTGAAGCTGGGAAAGGGAAGCCGCTCCAATGGCGGGCCGATTTGAAAGACGGCAACCACTCGCTCAATAGGGCCAAGCCCTTCTACTCTCAGTTCACGCCAGTTCAGCATGGCTTGATTCTCCAGTTTGTTGAGAGTCAACGTGAAATCACCGCGTACCCCGGACATGAGAATCTTCTCCAAAAGCAACACCCACCGCCCGCGCTCGACCGCATGGATCGCCGCCATCAGTCCCGCCGCCCCCGCCCCAAGTACGATCACATCGAAGTCGAATGTCATGGCGTTCCGTACGGTGGAAATCGTCGAAAATTAAAGCATCGACGGACTCGGGTCGTCGAATTCTAAATTTAGGAACTGTCTGAAATTAACTTCCCGCTTTTATGGGAACGGCACGATAGTTCCACGCGGGAAGCTCATCGTCGAAGACGATCCGCATCGACTCGATG
>JAYVQG010000419.1:0-3298 GCA_043757025.1 Limnoglobus sp. | reverse complement strand
GCGCCGATTCTCGAATCGACCCCTTTCGACACAACCTGCAACAAGATTTCGAGTTGTGGCTTACGGAACAGCGAAAGACGATCGAAAAGTGGCGATTTCGGGTCGCAAAAACCGAAAAAACACCCGAAAAAACGGTTTTGGAGCCTCCGCAATTGCGACTTACGTCGATTCGGACCGTTGAAAACGATCCGCCAGATACGGTTCCATCAGTAGAAAGATCGCGTGTCGCGATTCGATTCACCGAAAGACGATATGTTGCGAACGATCCGCCATCTGTTGGAAATGATCCGCTTCAGCCACACGATCTTCGCGTTGCCGTTCGCCTTACTCAGCGCGTTACTCGCCTGGCAAGACGAGCCGTTTCGCTGGGTCGATCTCGTCGGCATTCTGATTTGCATGGTGTTCGCTCGCAGTTTCGCGATGGCGTTCAATCGCCTCGTCGATGCGCGAATCGACGGCAAAAACCCACGGACCGCCACGCGGCACCTGCCCGCAGGCAAACTCTCGGCGACCGTCGTTTGGCTGTTTTTGCTGGCAAACGCGCTAGCGTTCCTCGGTTCCACCGCGATCTTCTATTTGCGAGAACCAGCGAACCCGTGGCCGCTGATACTCGCATTGCCGGTGCTGGCGTTCGTTGCGGGGTATTCGCTGGCGAAGCGGTTCACGGCACTTGCGCACGTCTGGCTCGGCGTCGCGCTGATGCTCGCACCGATCGCGGCGTGGATTGCCGTTCGCGGCCTCATCGAGATGGCGGTACCGATCGTGCTCGGCAGCGCGGTGCTGTTTTGGGTGACGGGATTCGACATCTTGTATGCCTGCCAAGATGCCGATTTCGACGCGAAAGAAGGCCTGCACAGCATCCCCACGCGGTACGGCGTGCGACGCAGTTTGCGAATCGCGGCGGTGTGCCACGCGGTCATGTTCGGCAAACTCGTACTGCTGGCGTTCGCCTCGGCTCACCTCGGCACGATCTACCTGATTGGCCTCATTCCCATTGGGATATTGCTCATTTACGAGCATTCACTGGTGAAACCCGACGACCTGAACCGCGTCAATCGCGCGTTCTTTCAGGTGAACGGCATTATCAGCGTAGGGTTACTTTTGTTGGTGTTGCTACAAGTGCTAGTGAAGTGAATGCGAAACGGTCGATAACCCATCTGTCCACCATACGCAGAGGGTACGACCGTGCGCAATTTCATCGGGCTATTCGTCGCCAGTTTCCTCGTGAACAATACGGCCACTGCTGAGGAAAAGCCGCCGTTTGCTTCGCGGACGACGCAATTTCTGACGACGCCACAACACACCCATGAGGCGAAGGGCGGCTCGGACCGGATCGCGCGCTACGCGATTCCGAGTGTGGAATCGCATGAAATGGGCGGATACATCGGCGGCGGGCGGGTGTTTCGTGGTAGCGCCGGCGGGCCGAACGAAGGCACCTTCGGCACCGACTACGTCGGTTTCGGCCGTCGCCCCGGTCGCATCTTTTTAGGCTTTTTCGGCGAATCGGCGAAACAACAAGGCTTTCTTCCAAAGTACAATGCCGATGGCCCCCGCGTGAAAGACCTCGTGGCCGCCCAACCGTTCCGCCGCGCCGTGAAGGAAGCCAAGGCCGAGAACGCCGAGAAAGCCGCTGGCAAGAAAGAGTAACGGCGCGTGTGTTCATTATCATCATCATGGCGATGGGCGACGGCAGCAATGAACCGAAGCGCAAACGTAAGAAACGCCGTCGACCCACATCAGACGTCTACGATGACGAAGACGATGAATCCCGACCAAAACGCCGACGATTACGGGCGCGGCCCGCGTTGATTTTACCCCAGTGTCCACGGTTTGCGGTACGGCTTCAGGAGCATTTTCGCTGCGGCTTCGTCGCCCGCGATTTGCTCGGTGACGGGATCCCAGACGATCGGGCGACCGGTGCGGACCGCGATGTTCCCGAGGTGGCAAACCGTGGCCGAACGGTGGCCGATTTCCACGTCGGCGACGGGTAATTTGCGGCTCTTGATGCACTCCAGCCAGTTGGCGTGGTGGTTGTTGCTGACGGCCAGTTTCACGTCGCCGGCGGGCAGTTTCGCGGGGTCGACCTTCTCGCCACCGATCTTCACTTCCAGCTTGCCGCGCGTGACGAAAATGACGCCCTTTTCGCCTTCGAACGTCGTCCCGCCCGGGTGGCCGGCGTTACCCAGCGTACACGACATCGGGATGCCGTTCGCGTAGGTGTACGTGATCTTCGCGGTCTCGGGTGTCTCGAACCATTTGTCCTTGTTAAAGGTCGCGGTGCCTTCGATTTTCGTCGGGCCGCTGTCGTCCATGCCGAGGCCCCATTGGGCGATGTCGAGGTGGTGTGCGCCGAAGTTCGTCTGCTGGCCGCCGGAGTAATCCCAGAAGAAGCGGAACAGGTAATGGACCTGCTTTTCGTTGTATTTTCGTTCGGGTGCCGGCCCGAGCCAGACGTTGAAATCGAGCACGTCGGGGACTGCGGAATCGGGCACGGCGGGGGCTTTGAAGTTCGGCCCCGGCAGCCCGACCAGCACTTTCGTCACCTTGCCAATCGCGCCGTTTCGCACGAGTTCACAGGCGGTACGGAACTCCTTGCCGCTGCGTTGCTGGCTGCCGGTTTGCACGATTCGCTGGTGTTTTCGTGCGGCTTCGACCATCTTGCGGCCTTCGCCGATCATCAGCGATAGCGGTTTCTCGCAGTACACATCCTTCCCGGCTTGGCAGGCGTGAATCGTACACAAAGCGTGCCAGTGATCGGGCGTGGTTACTACGACCGCGTCGATGTCTTTGCGGTCGAGCAATTTGCGGTAATCGCCGACGGCAACGGGTGTGCGGTTGCCCTTCTTTTCCACGATGGCGGCGGCTTCGGCGAGGTGGCTCGAATCGACATCGCACACGGCCACGACGTTCTTCACGAGGGCATTGAGGTTAGCCTTACCCTGAAGTCCGACGCCGATACTGGCCACGCGGATCGCTTCGCTGGGTGGCGTATCGGCGGCGAAAGCGGCACGGTACGCCGACGCGGGCAGCGACAGAATCGCCCCGGCGGCCACGCCGTTTTGCAGGAACCGGCGACGTGAGAATGAGGCCATCGATGATCTCCATTAACGAAAGTGGGTGAGATTGAGAGTATACACGATCCGCACGGCTGCAACTTCGACGTAAGTCACATTTGCGGAGACGCCAAAACCGTTTTTTCGGGTGTTTTTTCGGTTTTTGAGGTCCAAAATCGCCACTTTTCGATCGTCTTTCGCTGTTCCGTAAGCCACAACTCGAAATCTTGTTGCAGGTTGTGTCG
>JAYVQG010000418.1:0-13014 GCA_043757025.1 Limnoglobus sp. | reverse complement strand
TTCGCAACTCACATTCTGGGAGAAACAGGCACTTTACGATAGCCGAATCGCAATCGCAAACAAACGCATAACTGCTACCCACTTTTGAACCATGCCGATTTTTATCATCTTACATCTAGCGAATTTGCTTCGCAAGCAAATCGGCTCCCGCGAAACTGGACTTGGCGCACGGCAAAATAATCCCGATACTCCGCAATCACCCGCATCGAACAAGGAGGTTCTCTGCTATGACCACGACCATGCGTATGTCTCACGTGCCCTCGTCGCCGACCACCGATGGCGTCGAACTCCAGTGGGCGGCCACCGAGATCGCCAGCTTGCTCCGACAATCCGAGCCAGGTTCGGTCGTCGGGGCGGTGCTGCAACAAACGCTGCGCGAGCTTTCGAGCTTGAAATCGAGCACCGGCACCGTCGTCGGCCCGTTCCGCATGAAGGCGGCGTGAGGTTTTCGATTCGCCTTGCTCCAATCGAAAAACGGGGGTATTTCCCTCACGCTGCGCAAACCTGCGAAGCCTGATTGAGGTACCGGATGGGCGTTCCGCACACGCTGTCGAACTGGAAATCCATCGTCATCGCGGTGGGTTTTCTCCCGCTAGCCGGGTGTCTGACTCCGAAGTTCGTCGCTGCGCCGAAACCAACGCCCACTGCCCCTGTTGTGTCACTTCCCGACCCGCAAATCGCGCAGACGAAGCCTCGCTTCGCCGAACTCGTTGCCGTACCCGGCCAGCGGATTCCGCTCCACGATACCGCAAACGCGACCGTGCCGATCGTCGTCGAGCGCACCCATGCGGGGCTAGTCTTACCGCCGACGCCGACGCAAACGGTGGCCACGCCACCGACTGCGCCGCCGAAGCTCGAAGAACCGAACCGCTTCGAACTCGCTTCGAATATGTTGCAGGGGCAACAATCGCGGCGTGGCCCCGTGCCCGATGTGCCACTCATCACCGCACTGCGTTCGTACCTCGATAATCGCCAGGATTCCGCAATCGACCACCTCTCGCGGTTCGACAAACCGAACCAGGAACTGCTGCTGTTACTGTTGCCACTTACGGCGGAAGCGCAAAACGCCGACCTCAGCGGAGGCACGCCGAAAGACCCGGCGATGCTGATGAACTACCTCGAAGACGCGACGGCAATGGTCGCCCGAGTCGCGCCGCTGATCGTTAAGAAAACTTGTTTCGTCGGCAGTGTGGTGCAGTACGGCATGTACGAACCGCTCTCCGCCGGGTATCGTTTCCTTCCCGGCGGCATCGCAATGCTTTACGTCGAGTTCGGCAACGTGCCCTCGGTACCAACGGGCAGTGATGGCTTCGCGACAAAGCTCGTCCGAACGGTACAAATCCACGACGCAAATGGCAAAGTCGTCGAGCAGTTCGATAAGGTCGAGAAACGCCAAACGACGCAAATCACGTTCACTGAGCCGATCGTCACGCGGAGCCAAGTCCACGACTTCTTCGTGAAGTTCGAGATCGTACTCCCCGAGAAGCCGGGCAAATACACGTTGACATTTGAAGTGCGCGACCCAGTCAACGGCCGCAAAGTGCGCAAGACCGTCGATTTCCACGTGGCGGGTTGATACGGATTTTAGGGTAATTCTAGGGTGATTGTCAGAGCCTGATCGATTGCTTGCATGAGAGGTTCCGACAAATGCCCGATGATGCGCAGTATGCGTCGCTGTCGCATCGTCGCCAAGTTATAGCACTTTACGAGTGAGGAACGAGAACGACGTCGCCGCGGTTCATATCTGTTTTCCGTAATGCTGATAGCTTTCCAAGTAGGGGTCTTTTGCATCGTCATCGGCCATGACTTCGTCGATGAACCCTGCCCCTTCATCGGGGTCGTAGTCCTTCATTGCCAGGCGAACTTCGATTTGCTCGTAGGCTTCACGGAGAACCAGAACGTAAGTCTTTTGCGTCTGTGGGTCGATGGCGATCGGCTCTTCAGCGAGCAGTTCTTGCTGTTGTCGTTCTGTAAGTTCGATCATAGTTATCTCCTTTATTGCATCGTATCGGCGACCGCGTTGTGTCGCAATGCCTGAGAGGGATCATCCCAGTGATTACCGACTACCTGCTCGATTCAGAAGGCATCGACTGGACTCGCGCATTGGCCACGTGGCGTTGGTTGCTGCCCGCAGAATTCACCGTTTGGTTGGCGAACCGCTTCGGTGAACTGTTTCTCGTTGTGCCCGATGGTTCGGTGTACATGTTGGAAGTGGGTGCGGGAGCATTGACGAAATTGGCCGAGAGCCGCGACGACTTTTGCACCAAAATCGACGAGGGAAACAACGCGAACGAATGGTTGATGATCCCGCTGGTCGATCGTATGATCGCGACCGGGTTCGCACTGCAATCGGGGCAATGTTACGGGTTCAAAATCTCACCGGTTCTCGGTGGCGAGTTCACAGTCGAGAACTGTGCCCCGATACCAGTCTGGGACTATCTCGGTGCGACTGGCACGTTCCACGAACAGATTCGAAATCTGCCCGATGGCGCGACGGTCGAATTGGTAGTGATCGACTGAATTCGCGGTTACCACCGAATTCACTACCCAGTTCATTGGGTGGTACCCAATTCATCCGTAACGCGCTGCCATTTTGCGTTTTGGCCGCGACCGAGGCATTCGACTTGTCCCGCCACGCGCAGATCTTTCAATACCTGTCGGATCCAATCGACGCTGACCCCCGGACAGGCGCGACGCAGATCGGCGATGCGAAATGGCGACGCCATCGTACGAATTGCCGCGAGAACCCATTCGGTCTTCTCGCCTTTCTGGGCAGTGCTTTCGCCGTAACGGCTCTCGAAAGCACGATACGCATCGACGAGCGTATACAGCGAAAAATTGATCGCGTGCCAAGGGTCGTGGCGATCCTCGGACCAGCCTTCGGAACTCAGTTTCAGTGTCTCGTAGTAGCGTTCCTTGTGCTGTTCGATGAGACGTTCCAAGCTGATGTATCGCCCAACTTCTAGCCCGAGATGGTAGCACTGGAGCAAAAACAACAGCCGAGACGTTCGACCGTTACCATCGCGAAACGGATGGATGCATAAGAAATCGAGGTTGAATGCGCCGAGTGCGATGAGCGGGGGAACGCTCCGGGTATGAAGGATCGCGTTCCAGTTTTCGACCGACTCGCGCATTGTTGCGGCGGTTTCGGCGGCGCGCACGGTCCGAAACCGAACCTCGCGGCGGCCCGACGGGAATACTTCAATGATGTCGTTTTCGCTCCGTTTGTACTCGCCCGCATCACCTAGCCCACCACGCGAAAGCGAGTGCAACTCCCGGATCGTTTCTTCGGTAACCGGCAATGCCGCACCGCGCGAGTGAATGAGTTCGAGCGCCTGACGGTATCCGCGGACTTCCTCTTCGTCGCGATCTCGCAAGAGCGCTTTGCCAAACACAACGGTGCCGATGCGCGAGGGTTCGACTTCGACACCTTCAATGCGATTCGACGAGACGGCACTTTCGATCAGGGCATGTTCGCGGAGGGCTTTGAGCTTCTGCGGCGATTGCTGCGTGAACAGGCTTTGTTTACCCTTGGCCTCACCCAAATCGGCGAGGTACCACGCCGTCGCAGTCGGTATGTTCGGCAACGGGGTGAGCAAACGACGGAGTGTGTTCATGGGCAAGGTTCAAATCGCATCGGTAGGCGAGCGGTGGGTGTAAGCCCACTGATCCTGCCACCGTCGTACGCATCAGGAATGGATAGAGATTGCCTCATCGAAATCGAGGCTGTCTGCGACTCCGGAAGGAGCGGGGGAGTTACCTCCCCCGCTCGCCAGGAATGGGACTTACGCCAATTCCTCGACGATCTCGGTGTTCAAAATCGCTTCGAGCCGTGCCAATGCGCGGGCGACGATTGCGCCGTCGAGGACGCGGTGGTCGTAAACGAGACGCACGTCGACGCCGCCATCGGGGGCAATGATACCATACGTCAGCGTACACGTTAGCGGCGTGAGCGGGTGCAATGACTCGGCACCGAGTGAGGAATAAACGGTGACGCTGAACGTGCCGAAGAGATTCCCGCGGCTGCGCGGCAGGTTCAACCCGAGCCACCAGAGCGGGCGGCGGATCCAGCGTGGAATGCGCGTGAAGCGGAGTGCGCGGCGAAAGGCTTTGATCTCTTCGATGGGCGATTTCGCGAGGCGTTCGATGCGTCGCGAGATTTCTTTCACCGGCATTTCGGCGGGGTCGGTGATGCGACCGATGAATACGCCGCGCTCGCCGAGATACTCGCGCTCGACGGCAATTCCCGCCACGCTGATCGGATATTGGTACAGCCGCGGCCACGGGAGTTTCACGTAGGCGCGGCGGAGTTCGGGCATTTCTTTCGCGAGAAGTGCGAACGACTTCGTGAAGATCGCGGGCCACGACGGACGCGGTTCGGACTTCGTTCGTGCGGCCACCACGGCGGCGATTTGCATTCGTCGTTGAACGGGAACCGTTGGCACGCCGGTTGAGAAATGCAGGAGATCGCAGATGAACCGTCGCTGCGCCGACAGCGGGATCGAGTAGCCTTTCACGATCGCGTACAGGTGAAGATGTATGCCTGATCGCAGTAGCTGAGGCGGTGCGAAATCTGCGTGAAGCCCGCTTCCGCGAGGCGTGCGGTCACCTCTTCAGATGGCAGATAATGGAAGCGCCCCGTGCGGGCTTCGCGCGTCAGCCACGCGCCGTAGCGATACATCCGCCACGATTTTTGCAGGTAGCGCAAGGGTCGTTTCGCCCCGAACACGCCCCGCAACGAACGCAGCCCGACCCGCGTCCACTTCGGGTTCGGCACATTCACCGAAAACACGAACGCGCCACCGGTACGCAAGATGCGATGCACTTCCGAAAGCACCGCATCGTACGCCTGCGTCGACCAATCGCCCGTAACGGGATCGATCGATTCCGCGTACGAGATCGACAACCCGGAGATGACGCGGTCGAAACTGCCGTCGGTAAACAGGCCGAGGCCCGAACTGAAATCGGCACAGACGAACCGGATGCGCTCGCCCGGCGTCGGCGTCAGATCGCGTTGCAAATATTCGTAGGCTCGCTCGTTCGCGGCGGCGCAATCGAGGCCGACCACGCGACCGACCGTACCGTGGGTACGTTCCCAAATACCCTTCGTCAGCGAGCCGCCCCCGCAACCGAGATCGAGCCACTCCTGGCCCGCTTTCGGGTCGGCACTGTCGAGCGTATCCTCGCGCAGCTGACGGTATGGCGGCAGTTCGTGCTGGCCCCAGAATGCTTTCGCGCACTGGGTATCCGGCCAGTAATTGATCGCGGTGCGTGTCTTCATTCTCGGAGAATATCCCGGACGAGCGAGCGAACGCAAGGGGAACCCGAATCGTGTAGAATGCAATTGTCTGAAATTCGACCAACAGCACAGGGGCGATCGATGGATCCGACACACGCACTCGCGGCCAGCCGTACCTGGCCACCCGACGACGATCTCGAGTTGGAGTTAGACGCACGATTAGCCGCCCACGAAGCGAACCCGACCGATGTGCGAACATCCGAACAAGTTCGCGAGCGATTCCGGAGACGAGGACAACTGCGTCATTTGACTACGGTATCGGACTCGGGTCGAATTGAGTAATGCGTTCGGTCAGTCCTTTTCTGTCAGTTAAAGTCTGATAAACCCGCTGACCAGGTACGATCACTTTCGACATGTCCAATGCGAGAAGTTGTTTGCGATGAAGGAACTCAGAGATCTGATTGGTTGCCCAAAGAACGGGATCTCCATCGGTCGAGCGATAGAAAATACCCCGATCGCGCAACGCATCCCACGCAGTCCGGGGCAGTTCGGCATCGGCACGATCGAGAAAGATCAGCGGAATTTCATAGTTGAGAAGTGGGCCGCCGGCGGTGATCAGATTGGACTGGAGCAAGTCACTGTAAGCCAGCTCCATGGGACACCAACCGCGTTTGTAATCCATCATCCCGAGCGTGATGAAAAACACGACATGTCGAGATCGAAGAAGCCCGTCGCGTAACGCCGTTCGCGAATCTCTACCGGAATAATAATCGTCGCGATCCAACCAGGGGATGATCCCTCTTCGCTTGAGTTCTTCGCAAACGGGATGCACCAACGAATCTCTGTCCATTGCACAATGAGACAGAAAGACGTGGTACTCGCAGCGAGGGAACGAGGTAATCTGCCAGAACATAATGATTCTGTTCTACCAGGTGTGCGCGGGGAGCCGTGGTACGGAGACGCGCGACGCACGAGAAATGCCGGTCAAGACGGCGATCAGCTGTTCGCCCAAGTCTGACGGGTGAACGAAGATGCCGTTCTTCATTTCGACGAACCCACTGTCGGCGAGTTGCTGGCACGCATCCTGAATTTCCCCCACCGCGTAAGCACGCTTTGAATTCGCGAAATGCATGGCGAGCGTTGGAACAGCTAGGCCGTAGCCCGCTTTTCGACCGGGTTCGACGGCGGGAAATGCAGAAAAAATGTCGCGATAGATAGCTGGGAGCGACTTCCCGTAGGCAATCATTTCCGCATCACTTGGCATAACGACTCCACCGGTAATGCTCGACACTCTCGCCCGTTCCGGACGTGTCATTACTTTCAAACATTGTAAACGGTTCGCGACTCAAAGTCAGGTTTCGAGCTAAATTTCTCGTCGTCGGCCAATTCATTCGGTCTGGCCTCGGCTTCGGACTTTGGGTTAGACTGCACACTCACATAATCCGGAGAGCGGCGCATGAACACCGAACCGACCACCCACACCATCGTTTACCCCGAAGCGGATGGCAAGCCGATGGCCGACAATACGGTGCAGTGGGAATGGATGGTGAAACTCGTCGGGGAATTGCGCGAACAGTACGTCGGGCAGAACATGTTCGTCGCGGGGGATCTGTTTTGGTACCCCGTTGAAGGCGACCCGAAAATCGTCGTAGCCCCCGATGCGCTGGTCGTCTTCGGTCGGCCGCCCGGTTATCGCGGTTCGTACAAGCAATGGCTCGAAGACAACATCGCGCCGCACGTCGTTTTTGAAATCCTCTCGCCGAGTAACTCGACCGAAGAGATGGACATCAAACTCGAGTTCTACGAACAGCACAACGTGCAAGAATACTACGTCATCGATCCGCATCAGAACGCGGTCGAAGGTTATATCCGACGCCGTAACCGCTTGCGGAACGTCAAGACAATGAACGGCTTCGTCAGCCCGCTTCTCAGTATCCGCTTCGAAGAGAAAGACGGCCAACTCGCGATTTATGGCCCCGATGGCCGCGCATTCCAAACCCGCGAAGACCGCGTACGCGAGATTGCCGAAGAGCTTCACAAAACATCCATCGCGTTCGAGGAAGAGCGCACGCACGCGATCGAGGAAGGCCAAAGGGCGGACCTCGAAGCGAAACGCGCCAACGAGGAATCGCTGCGTGCGAATGCCGAGGCAAACCGCGCGAATGCAGAAGCGAGCCGCGCCGATGCGGAGGCGAAACTTGCGAAAGTCGAAGCTACTCGCGCCATCGCCGAAACGACACGCGCGAACTTCCTCGCCGCCAAACTCCGCGAACTCGGCATCAATCCGGACGATCTCCTGCGGCCAACGGGGTGACGGCGCACGATTTGCAATGTTTACATTTCAGCGAACTGAATTCTTCGGCTCGCAAGATTCCCTTTCGGAGCTTCACGATGCGTAATCTGTATCTGCCCTTCCTTGGTCTGGCGCTGTCGCTGTCGGCGTTTAGCCCCAGTTTCGCGGCCGACGACAAGCATCACGCGGCCTACGAAGCGTGTGCGAAGGCGTGCAACGACTGCCAGCGTGCGTGCGATATGTGTACGACGCACTGTGCCACGATGGTGGCCGACGGCAAGAAAGAGCATCTGGTCACGCTCAAAGAGTGCCAAGACTGCGCGACATGCTGCTCGGCCTGTGCCCAGATTTGTGCCCGGAGCGGGCCACAGACCGCTCTGATGAGCGAGTGTTGTGCGAAATGCTGCGACCAGTGCGCGAAGGCGTGCGAGAAGTTCCCCGACGACAAGCACATGAAGATGTGTGCCGAGGAATGCCGCAAGTGCCAAAAGGCCTGCGAAGCGATGGTCAAGCACGCCGCCAGCTAACACGTGGGAAGCGACCTTCCCGTACATAGGCGACCGAACGCGCAACCGGCATTTATGCCGGTTGCTTGCGTCTCGCGAGTTCCTTCGTCACCTCGGCGAGCGTTTGCGTGTTGAACACGTCGGCTTTCGTCAGCCAACCGCGGCGGGCCACGTTGACGCCGTAGATGTACAAACTGAGTTCGTTTGGGGCGTGCGCATCGGGGTTAATCACGAGTGGGATGCCGAGCGCCTTCGCGCGTTTCACGTACGGCCAATCGAGATCGAGCCGATCCGGTTGCGCGTTGATCTCGATCATCTTGCCGTACTTCGCCGCCGTCTGAAGGACTTCTTCGAGGTTCACTTTGTACCCTTCGCGGCGAAGTAACAATCGCCCCGTCGCGTGGCCGAGCATCGTCGTCGCGGGGTGCGCGAGTGCCTTGCAGATTCGCTTCGTCTGTGCGTCTTCGCTGAGGTTGAAGAAGCTGTGTACGCTGACCACAACGTAGTCGAATCCGGCGAGTAATTCGTCGTCGAAGTCGAGGCGGCCATCTTCGAGGATGTCCACTTCCGAGCCTTTTAGAATCTGCACGCCTTTCAGTTTCGCGTTGAGTTCATCGATCTCCGCCCACTGCTCGCGCACGCGATCCGGCGTCAGCCCGTTCGTTACGGTGAGCGATTGCGAATGATCGCCGACGCCGAAGTATTGCAGCCCGAGTTTCTTCGCGGCGAGCGCCATCTGTTCGAGTGTCGCCGTGCCATCGCTGTAGAGCGTGTGGTTGTGGAACACGCCGCGAATCTGCTCGTTCACGATGAGATCGGGGATCGCATTGTCGGCAGCGAGATCGACTTCGCCGGTGTCTTCGCGCATCTCCGGCGGGATGAACGCGAGGCCGAGTTCCTTGTAAATTGCCGTTTCCGTTAGCAGGCCCGTCGGCGGATTCGTACCGCTGAGCGCGTACTCGTTCAGCGACCAACCGCGCTCGATCGCACGTTGACGCAACCGCACGTTGTGGTCCTTACTCCCCGTGAAGTGCAGCACCGCGAACGGGAATTGTTCCTCGGTGACGACCCGCAAGTCGGCATTCAGCACGACCTTCTCGTGGCCGTATTTCAACTCCGCAACGACGCTCGATTTCGTCGCGCCTTTGCCGACGATCTGAATCACCTCGGGCAGTGTCGTGAACGCTTCCATGATCGTTGCAGCATTGGCGCTACTGACGACGATGTCGATGTCCTTAGCCGTTTCCCGCTTGCGCCGAAGGCTCCCGCAGAGTTCCGCGCGCACGACACCCGGGAACGCCGAGATGCGGGCGAGTAGCGCAGTACCGAGCGCGAATGCCTTGTCGAAGCGCACGCGGTTGCCAACGGTGCCGAGGAACGCGATGCCTTCGAGGATCTTTTGCTGCGTCTTTTCGCCGAAGCCTTTGAGTTCCGCAACGGTGCCCGCTTCGCACTCGGTTTTGAGTTTCTCGATCGTCTCGATCTTCAGCAGGTCGTGCAGGAGCTTGATCTTTTTCGGGCCGATGCCGGGCAGCTTGAGCATCTGCAAAAGTCCCGGCGGCACCGATTGGCGAAGCTCATCGAGGTACGGCAACCGCCCCGTCGTCACGAGTGTCGTGATCTTCGCCTGGAGCGCATCGCCGATGCCGCGAACGTCGCCGATGGACTTGTCCGCCACGATCTGTTTGAGGTCGCCTTCGAGTTGCGAGATCGTCCGCGACGCATTGTGGTACGCCCGGCACTTGAAATCGTTCTCGCCCTTCAGCGCGAGCAGCGTTCCAATTTCATCGAGCACAGCCGCCACTTTGTCTTTCGTCATCGGTACTTCCCCAAATGAAACCTGTTCGCGGCGGCAAGCACGCTTAAGAACAATCGCCTCTTTACGAACTGGCAGAGATGAGTTGGCGAGCACTCGGACGATCCGCTGACATCGGGGTGCGAAGATGGCTCACTGGTACGGTGGTTACGGCTACTGTTCGACCGGTCATGTCGAAAAATTCCACACTGTAACCGACCTCCTTGCCAGGGACATCGTGGCGTTCGACCAACGTGCCGACATCGCCAGCACACAAGCCGCTTTCTGGAAGGTCCAAAGTGAGAATCACGTCTTGGTAGAGTTCGAAGTTCATCACGTTACTCCGGGTACATTGTAATCAAGCGGGGGAAATCCGTTCCAGTGTCGATTTGCCAAATGCTGCGGAACAATACTTGACCAAAGCTCGTATCGGGCAGCATGGCAACAATTTCAAATCGCTTCCCGTATTCGGAATCGGTTTCGTAATCGACTTCGGCAGTAAGGTGGTGAATCCGCAAATCGGTTTCCAACTGCCGCCAATTCTCTTCAGTATATCCCATTGAAAGCAGTAACTTGGCTTTCGATGCTCCTCGTTTGTGAAATGGATTCAACAAATAGTCGCACAGTTTATCTTTGGCTATGACCGCTTCACTGGCGTTGGGAATTTTCATTTTCGTTCGCGATCTTTTTTCAACATACGCAGACGGGTTCGAGACGATCTCGGACCCGTTTTTTCGTTGACATTCCTCGACAAACTACGCTGCTCGCGCTCGCATTGGCACGGCACGCGATGGCGTGTGCAGGATGATTTCCATGCCGTTGACGATGCGGTCGCCGCCGCGGCCATCGACGAGGTTCCGCGCACATCGCGACATCGTGAGGCGTTCCATCGGGTCGTCGAGGAGGATGCTCACCGCTTCTTCGAGTTGCTTCGCGTCGATCTTGTCCGCTTCGCCGAGGTAGGTGGCCATGCCCTCGTCGTCCATGCGTTTCGCGTTGGCGATGTGGCGGGCGTGGCTCGGGAGCAACAATTGCGGGATGCCGACGCACGACATTTCAAACGACCACGTGTCGCCGGTCGTCAGTGCGAAGTGACCGCGAACGAGCCGCGTCATGATCTCTTTCGCTTCCGTCACGATCTCTACGCGGCTACTGTTTTCCTCCGCGAACTCTTTCAGTTCGTCGAAGTCCGGGTGGTGGGACCGCGTGATGATGCTCAGTTTCTCGACGCGATCGATCTCGAGGAGTTCCTGCGAACGTTGCAGCGTTTGGTTCGTGTTGTCGTCGTCTCCAAAGGCGACGAGCGCGCGAAACGCACCGGGTTGCTCGGTGGCGCGGATCGTTCGCTGACGGCGAAATAACCCGCGTACCAAAGCATATTTCCGGCCCGCAAGCAACTGACACCCCATCGACACGCGATAGGCTTTCTTCGGCACGGAGAGCGTGGGGTTCACCACGAGGTCCGCGGGAATCACCTCGCCCGCCTTCGTGTCGATGGCGAGGACCATCGTGCCGGTCGCCCGCAGTTCCTCGAAGTAATCGGGCGTTGCGGTATCGCCGCAGACCACGACGGCGGCGGCGTTCAGGCGGCGAACTTCCTTGATTGTGGCGGTGAGGTCTTTGTCGCTACCGAGCGGGGCTTCTGCCGGTGCCCAATCGTTGTTGCCCCGGCTAATACTGTGCGCCAACGAGAGGGGATCGAGGTAACTGAAAAAGTGCGTCCCCCGCTTGCGGCGCTGAAGCGCAGCGGCAAACGACAGACACTGGTAGAGCGGTTCGTAGCCACCTTCGCGCGTTCCATCGCAGCGAAAGAGAATCGGTTTGCGTTTGGCTTCCATGCGAGCTTCCTTGCACACAACGAACGTGAGTAGGCGAGCCGACACGCACGACCGTCGCGGCGCAAGAGCACGCGAACGGAGGGCGCGAAAGTCTCGACAGTTCCAGCCGGATTAGTGCGAAGGGACCGCAGGACGGTGAGTCCATGCGCGGCCTTCAGGATCGACTCGAGTGAGCCTATCCGTTCGACACCTCTTTTCCGGGGGGCCATTTCGATAGCCCCTCCCATGCTTGCGGGTTCCGGTCCGCGTACACGGGGTTCGAGCGACGGTTCCGGCGTCGTCCGAACGGGCGGATGGTAACGCGAAAAAATGCTGCGCGACAAGGCCAACCCTGGGAGCGTTCTCTAAAACTACGGTATTGGACGACCCCGTGCATACGAGGGTTGTTCGCGATGTCTCGAAGTGAGTCACGCACAGCAGAAAGGAGTACTTCTCCAAAGCCATCCCGTTTCGATTCGTACCAATCCACTCCCGCGTTCAATTCATCGATGGAAATTGGCAAGAGACGTATTGGTAAAGTCATTTTTTCAATCTGGCCAGCGTTGCGGCTTCGACTTGTTCCCAAGGGATTGCGGCATCCGGGTTCGCGGCATGTGAGTCGAGGCGGCGGTCGATCTCTTGCTTCCACTCGTTACTGATTTGCGAATCCGGCTCGACGCTTCCCAGTATCTCGTGAGCAAGTGCGATCTTGTCTGCATCGCTGAGTCGGTCGATCCCGTAATCCGTCATGGTCGGTGTCATGGCTCCTCCGTTTCGTTTGTATCATCTTACATCGAGCAAATTTGCCTCGCAAGCAGAATAGTCATCGCTGTCTAAACCGAACTGCGAGCGTTCCATGTGGAACCTTAACGGTTCGGCAAACTGTGCGGCGTGCGAGGGTTTTATCTTTCGAGCAAGATCGCGAGGCCGCGCTTCACGCTCGGGAACGCGAGTTCTTCGGGGTCCACATCGCTGAGTTTCAGCCAGACGAATGCGGTTGCGCCGTCGAGTGCGGCGGCGGTTTCGGGCTGCAAGGCTCGCCCGCGGAACATCAGATCGCAGACGGGGTACGTCACGTTTTTGTAGAAGTACATGTTCGTCATCGAGCAGACGTAACTCACGTCGGCGATCGCCAAACCGACCTCTTCGCGGACTTCGCGTGCAAGTGCTTCCTCGGCGGTTTCGCCGATGTCGACGAAGCCACCGGGCACGGTGAGCTTGCCGATGCCGGGGTCTTTGGCGCGACGGATGAAGATCGCGCGACTTTCGTCGTCGAACAAAAACGCAGCGGCAGCCAACGTCGGGTTGAAGTAAAAGTGGAAGCCGCACGCCTCGCAACGCAACGGGTTCGCACCGAGATTCGA
>JAYVQG010000417.1:0-13068 GCA_043757025.1 Limnoglobus sp. | reverse complement strand
AGGGCCTGGAGAAGCGCGAGGCAAGGTGAGTTTACGAAAGTCGCGATCGAGAAGAGCGGATTTCGCAGGGGTTTTCACGCGACCGGGAATTGCTGGACTACCGGGCCACTTTTTCTGTTATTCAATTTGACTTCGCTCGTCCGATCGGATAAATTACACAACATTGCAACTGTAAATTCGTTTGATTTGTTGTGGCTATCCAATTCGGGTAGACAGAACAGACAATGGTAAAGTCGATAGAAGAGTCCAAATAGAGGCCCAAAAATGGCGAATGACAATCAAGAACAACCAAAATCCGAAGGTTCAAAGAGTCAGGAATCAAAGCCAATCTCACAACAGCCGTTAAACCCCAAGGCAGTAGCTAGCGTGCCGTATGTCAAATTTTCTGATGGATTGAACATACAGGAAACAAGTTCCCCACCACCACCTCCACCTTCGCCGCCTAAAAACTAGAAGCAGGATGCAAATCCCAACACTGAAAGACGAGATGGCAATACTGGAATAATTCAGAAATAGAATACCTTAAGAGTTTTCATGAACGAGAATACAAAACGGCGAGACGAATTGCATCGCATCTACTTAAAAAAGTTAGAGCGTGTTTCAAATTGGATATACACGATTTGGAAGTCAAAATCCGATGACGACTTTCAAACTTCGCCTGAATATCTTGAAGCCGTAGAGTTTTGGAAGAGTTTCAGCGAAAAAGATGGAGTAGAATACGATGGAGTGATAACTTACGCACGTGAACTGCATGAACGTTACGACAAAACGGAGAAACTTCTAGAAGCGAAAGCAGAATCCGTCATTAAATATCTTGGAGGTGGTTCTGCCTTATTAACCCTTGGTGCGCTTGCATCACTTAGAACAGACACTCGTGAAGCGTGTATTGTCGGGGCTACGGCGATTTTTTCATTATTGCCTTCGTTGTGTTTTGCAGTTGCAGCGATCTCTGCTGCCATTAATGTGTCGATGCCGCGTGCTGCAGCTACACTCCAAACTGTCGAATTTGCCGTTTCTATGGCAGAATATCACAAAACAAAAAAGAAAGCCGAGTTAGATTTAATGTTGTTACTACATCCAATCTGTGAGACATTGCATTACCGAAATTTGAAGAAAGCACAATTTGTCGAACTTGCACAAAGAAAATACATCTGGGCTATGCGATGTTTGCTCATTCCGTTGGCAACGGTACCAATTTGTTTAATTGTCTTAGCGATTTACCTCTATTCCCCATCACTCAAAACAACTGGTTCAATTTCATCGGCTTCGACACCAACGATTCTCACAACAGCCAGATGATATTTCGAAATTCACCTGCGAGACCGGCATATGGCTGCGGACTGGCGACCGGCACTACGAGCGTCAGTTGATACGATTCAATTTCTCAAGATCTCACGGCTTGTCTCAATTTGCAACCGATTGCAACGTAGACTCTCTAGATCGCCGAAAGTGAATCAGTATCTATCGCAACTGCTCATCACCCGCAGGCACTTTCGCGATACGTCGCAATTCCGGCGTGCGGTTTCTATCATCACCTCATGATCTCCGTCTCGATCTCTAACCCGTACGAGCAGACGCTCGATTTCCCGGCACTGAAGGATGCGGCACGCGCTGTGCTTACAGGCGAGGGAATCGCCAATGCGAAGGTGACGCTCGCGTTTGTGAACGACCCGCACATTCATCGGCTCAACAAGCAGTTTCTCGAACACGACGAACCGACCGATGTGCTGACGTTTCCCTATTCGGATAAGGGATCGAAGAAGATCGAAGGCGATGTCGTCATCAGTTACGAGACGGCCGCCGAGTACGCTGCCGACCGCGATCATAGTCTCGAACTGGAACTGCTGCTGTACGTCGTGCATGGCTGCTTGCACTTGTGCGGGTACGATGATACTTCGGCGAAAGCCGAGAAAATCATGCGGAAGAAAGAGCGCGAATACCTCTCGAAACTGGGCCTCCCGGATATTGCGAACCGAACATGATTCCACAAATAACGGCACCCGACGTGAAGGCCGCGATCGACGCGGGCCAGCCTATTTACCTGCTCGATGTGCGGCAGCCGAACGAGCACGAATATTGCCAAATTGCGGGCAATACGCTGATTCCGCTCGGGGAATTGTCGCAACGCCTCGACGATGTTGAGCCACCCAAAGGTGCGCTCATCGTGGTGTATTGCCATCACGGCGTACGCAGTCTCAGCGGGGCCGCGATACTACAACACGCAGGTCGTACGAACGTCGCGTCGATGTCCGGCGGCATCGAAGCGTGGAGCCTGTTAGTCGATTCCTCTGTGAAACGCTATTGAACGAACTGGAGTCATCATGTTTCGCGTACTCTCCCTCGTGCTCGGTCTGCTGATCTTGTCCCCCACCATTCGCGGTGCGGACATTCGCCATGCCTTTTTGGCCACCGGCGGGCAGACCTTTATCCAAGACGAATCTGGCAAGGAAATTTGGAGTTTCCCCGAAGCGACGCGCGATGGCTGGGTGTTGCCGAACGGGAACGTGTTGCTCGCGGTCGGCAAAGGGAAGAATTACCCCGGTGGGGCTGTCGTTGAGGTGGATCGCAAAGGTGTAACTGTCGTCATTTTTCGCGGTACCCAGAGCGAAGTGAACACCGTTCAACCGTTAGCGAACGATATTGTGCTGCTCACCGAAGCAGGCGACAAACCGCGGTTGATCGAAGTCGATCGCAAGAAAATCATCGTCGCCGAAGTGCCACTGCAAGCGCAGACGAAAGACCACCACCTGCAAACGCGGATGGCACGCAAACTGGCAAACGGAAACTACCTCGTTCCGCAACTGCTCGACCGCGTCGTGCGGGAGTACGACCCGTCTGGCAAAATCGTCTGGGAAGTCAAAACTCCACACATGCCATTCACCGCGATTCGCCTGACCGACGGCCACACGCTCATCGGTTGCACGCTCGGCAACCTCGCGATTGAAGTCGATGCGGCGGGCAAGGAAGTCTGGCGCGTCACCAACGACGACCTCGAAGGCAAGCCGATCAACGACGCCTGCGGCGTGCAACGTCTGGCCAACGGCAACACCGTCATCACCAGCCATCACGCCACAAGCGGTCAGGTGAAACTGACGGAAATCACTCGCGACAAAAAGATCGTCTGGAAGCACATCGACGAGCGCAAGGCCGGCATCCACCACTTCCAGATACTCGACGAAAACGCAAGACCATTGGCGGAGAATTATCGATAGACCGGAATTAGCCGCGACGCGGAGGCTTTGCGGAGCGGAGCGCGTGGACGTCACCCTTTCGGAATGTCTAATCGAATCCGGCACCATATCAAGGCCACGTTGCGGTTCTTGAGATAGTATGCTGGTAGCCCACCGCGAATCGGAGAGTTTTTATGTCGAATAGCCGCTCGTCTTTCAACGATTCCGACCCGCTCGGTGGGGCGGCGGTCCCGCATTCGTTTCGCGATCCGTGGCTCTCGCTCGAAAATTTATTGCAACAACTCAGCATGTCGATCAGCACGGGGCAATCGATCACTGCCGCCGTGGATGCCGCGCGAATGGCGGTCGGTGCGGAGGTTGGCTTCTGGTATTCGAAATCGAGCGGGAAAGCATCGGGTTTCACGGGCGAACGCGACGTTTCCCCCGAACGTGGGGCCGCGATTGCTCGCGAACTGATCGCCCGAATGGACCCGGATCGCGAGACGATGCGCTGGGTGAATCCCATCGTGAACCCGGTCGATGGCAACCCCGACTCGGCGATCGTGGCCTGCGGTTTGCGGACGACGGGTTGCATTATCGTACTCGGTTACGATGCGTCGCTGCGCTTTGAAACTGGCGATGCGAAAGCGGTCAGCCTGGCGTTAAAAATGCTCCACGCCCAACGGGTGCAGTCGCAAGCGGGGACGAAGCAACTCCTCAACGGCTTGCTGCACTGCCTGACGACAATCATCGATGCGAAAGATCCGTACACCGCCGGGCACAGCGAGCGTGTCGCACGCATTGCGGTGCTGCTCGTCAAGCAACTGAACCTGCCAACGAACCTGCAAGGCGATGTCTATTTAGCCGGGTTGCTCCACGATGTCGGTAAGATCGGCCTCAGCGATGATATTCTGCAACGGCCGGGGAAACTCACGCCCGAAGAGATGACGGAGGTGCGTCAGCATCCGATCATCGGCGAACGAATCGTCGCGAGTATCAAGCCGTTTGAACGTCTGCGGCCTGCGGTTCGCCATCATCACGAAGCGTATGACGGTCGCGGCTACCCGGATCGTTTGATGGGCGAGAACATCCCTCTACTGGGGCGGGTGCTTGCGGTGGCGGACGCCTGCGATGCGATGATGTCGCCGAGGCGGTATCGTTCCGCACGCGCACCACACGAGATCGACAACGTCTTCAACGCGGAGAGTGGCAGGCAATTCGACCCGCTCGTCGTGCAAGCCTTCATGTCCGTCCGGCACGAAATCTATCCGCCGATTTACCAAAAAGGCATCGGCGAATCCGCTTTTCACGCGATCGAAACGATCGTCGACAACATGACCGATGCCTCGATGTTAAAGTTGCCATCGCTGAAGAGTAAATAGCGATTGGGAATCGGTTGGGGTGCCGACTGTGCCGGTTGCGTAATCTGTGTGGGTTTTACTACCGATCGCGCCGGTTAATCCAGTTGGCGTTGGCAGGGCGGCTATACCGTGCAGTCGCAGTTTGACGAAAGTAAGGGTAGCGGCAACGACCTTACAGAATTGCCCGACTGGATATAGAGTTCCAGAATCAAGGAGGATCGGACGTGAAACTGCGCTCCCTGTCCCCGTTGGCTGCGGCCGCCGGGATTTGCATTGCCGGGTCGGCGGTGGCTCAAGAGCCAGCCCGAACCTCCGCGATGCCTGCGAAAACGACCACAACGGCCCGCGTTAGCTCCAATCCTGTTGCCAACCAACAGCTTGCGGACACCGTGGCGAACCGGCTCACCACGAGCGGGGCAGCCCAAATGGCCGACGTTTCGATCTCCGTCGTCGACGGGATCGTGACGCTCACCGGCACCGCCAAAGACTCCGCCACCAAGGAACTGGTCATCAACCAAGTTCGCCAGGTTGCGGGTGTCAAAAAGGTCCGCGACGGCATCAACACGACATCGTCGATCGTGCTCGCCCAAGGCGTCGGCCCATTGGCGGCCCCCGCTTCGGTCGGCATCGCGCCCGGCGGGTTCATGCCGAACATCGAGCCATCCCCGCTCGGCGCACCGGGCATGGGTGGCGGTGCTGGCGATACCGCCCCCCCGTTACCCCCCTACGCATGGCCCACGTACGCACCGCACAACAACGTCAGCCGCGTGGCCTACCCCACCGCGTACCCTTACAACGCTTTCCCGTTCATCGGGCCGTTCTACCCGTTCCCGAAGGTTCCGCTCGGCTGGCGGAAAGTGACCATGGAATGGGATGACGGCCACTGGTGGATCGGCAAAACGCAAGCCCCACAAGACTACTGGCGCGTCCGCTTCTGGTAAGCGATCGCCAGACGAAACGCCCGAACGACCGACGAGTGGTGCCCACCACTCGCCGGTTTTTTGCGTTTCACTCCGCTATCGCGCTTTCGTAGAAATGGACGGCGGCACGACCGCTGATCGCGCCGAGTTTCAGGAGTTCGGCGGCGATGCGGGTGACCGCAGCCCAGTGGGCGTCGTCATTTAGAAGGCTTTCGACTTTGCTCAACATGCGGCTTTCGTGCCGCTCCTTGCTGCGTTCGGTGCCGCGTTGCAACAGCAATGCGCGAACGTGTCGCAGGTCGCGACCGGCAGCGGCGCGGTCGTAGGTGCTCGTGTGTTTGGCCTCGGCCGCCATCCCGGCGAGTGCGATCAGGATCTCGGTTTCGAGTTCGTCGTGCGATTTTTTCCGCGTGCCTTTGCGAAACTCGCACTGTCCCAGCGTGTCGCGGTTCGGCAAAATGCTCACGCGGTGAACGACTCGCCCCAGCGCGAGCGCCACCACCGCATGACCGGCCTCGTGATAGGCCGTCGCGTCGAGTTGTCGGGTGTCGGGCTTCGCATCCATCTCGTCAGTTTATTTCCTAAAACAATAACATAAGATAGCCGGGAATGATTTTCGAACACACCACGAGTCGCGCATGACTGTCCTGTTGAGTGCTCAAGGGCTTACCAAACGCTTCACCAGCCGCCCGCTTTTCGATGGGCTATCCATCGACTTCCGCGCCGGCGAAAAGATCGGACTCATCGGGCCGAACGGGGCCGGAAAGTCCACCTTACTAAAAATCCTCGCGGACATCGAAATCCCCGATGCCGGAGTACGCACCGCACGGCGTGGCACCCGCATCGGTTACGTCCCCCAGGAAGACATCTTCCCGCCCGATGCGACCGCGACCGAAGCCGTCGTGGCCGGGTTGGCGAACGAACAACTCGAAGATTACGAACGCGAAATTCAGGCGGCGATCATCCTCACGCAACTCGGCTTCGAGGATCACGACAAGAAAGCCGATCAGATGTCCGGTGGCTGGCGGAAGCGCCTCGCCATCGCGAGAGAACTCGCACGTAAACCCGAATTCTTGTTGATGGACGAACCGACGAACCACCTCGATCTACCCGGTGTCGTCTGGCTCGAACGGCTACTGCGGGGGGCCACCTTCGGTTACCTGGCCGCGACGCACGACCGGGCATTCTTGCGTGCGATTGCCGACGACATTATCGAAATTAGCCGCGCGTACCCCGGTGGAATGTTCCGTTCGAGCGGCGGTTACGATAACTTCGCCGAGAACCGCGACTTGTTCATGGAAGCCCAAGATCGCCAGCGAGAAGCGGTGGCGAACCAGGTGCGGCGCGAGACGGAATGGCTCGGCCGCAAGGCCGCCGCACGGACCTGCAAGGCGACTTCGCGCATCGATGCCGCGATGGATCGGCGCGTCGAACTCGCCGAGTTGCAATATCGTTCGAGTGCGACTGGCGCAGCCGGTATCGACTTCGCGGGCACGGGCCGTCAAACGAAAAAGCTCATCAGCGCGACCGGCGTCGGCAAGTCGCTCGGCGGGCGGACGCTGTTCCGCGACTTCAATCTCGTGCTCGCACCCGGCTCGGTCATCGGCTTGCTCGGCGCGAACGGCAGCGGTAAAAGTACGCTGCTGAAGATCCTCGGCGGGGAACTCGATCCCGACACGGGTACCGTCAAACGCGCCGACGGTCTGCGGCTCGAAATGTTCGAGCAAGGACGATCCTCGCTCGACCTCAACGTGAGTTTGCGACGGGCGCTTTCGCCGAACGCCGACACCGTGATGTATCGCGGCCAACCGATGCACGTCGGCGGCTGGGCGAAACGATTCCTGTTCCAAACCGAGCAACTCGAACTCGAACTCAGTGCGCTCTCCGGCGGCGAACAAGCACGGGTGCGGATCGCGCAACTGATGTTGCGCCCCGCCGACGTTTTGATGCTCGACGAACCGACGAACGACCTCGACATTCCCGCACTCGAAGTGCTCGAAGAAAGCCTCGAAGACTTCCCCGGTGCGGTGGTGCTCGTCAGCCACGACCGCGACCTGATGGACCGTTTGTGTACCGAAGTCGTCGGCCTCGACGATCGCGGCAACGCGGCCATGTACGGCAGCGTCGGCCAGTGGCTGAAGGCGATGGAAGTGCAAAATATCGCCGAAGCAAAAGCGACGACAAAGTCGGCCATCGCCGCCGCAGTCGCCGCAAAGCCGAAGCGAATGAGTTATAAAGAACAGCAAGAATTCGACGGGATCGAAGCCGCCGTTTTGAAGGCCGAAGAAGCGGTGATACTGCACCAAGCCGAAGTCGAGAAGAAGGCCACGGCCGGGCGAGAAGTGCTGAAAGTCGCCTGCCGCGAACTCGAACGGGCACAGCAACAGGTCGAGAAACTCTACGGACGTTGGCAGGAGCTCGAGGCGAAGCGAGCTTCGTGATGATGGCTTCCGAGCTGCCTATTTGTGGACTACATGCAACGGGTCGCGTTCGCGTTGGCTGGCCCAGACTTTGGTTGCGGGGAACTCGGTTTGCAGGCGCGTGGCGAGCATCTCGATGGCGGGTCGCTCGGTGGCGTAATGGCCGGGAAGGATCAGCGCGATGTTCGCCGATTCGGCACTCAGGGCATCGTGGAAACGCACTTCGCCCGTAAGGAACACGTCGGCGTTTTCGCGAATCGCATCGGGCAGATACTCCCCCGCAGCACCGCAGGCGATGGCTACCCGCACGATGCGTCGTTCGGGCGAGCCGACGATTTGCACCATACTCGCTGACAGTGCCTTGGCAGTGAATTGGGCCAGCGATTCGAGCGTTTGCGGTACGGGAAGTTTGCCAACGCGACCGGTACCATTGCCGTTTGGGTTGTGGAGTGGGTACAAGTCGTAGGCCGGTTCCTCGTAGCGATGCGACTGGCGAAGTGCCTCCACGACCCGCTCGACGCGGGATTTGGGAACGACGACTTCGAGGCGAAACTCCGCCACGTCTTCGCGTTGCCCCTTCTGCCCGATGGCCGGTTTTGCGGCGTCGTTGCCGAAGAACGTGCCGGTGCCGGGCGTGCGAAAACTGCACTGCTCGTAGTTGCCGATCTTCCCCGCACCGGCGACGAACAGCGCATTGGCGACAGTTGCGAGATCGCTTACAGGAACGAAAACGGCGAGCTTGTATTCGCCGAACTCGCTGGGACTTGCCGCACGAAGCGGCGTGACGTCGATCAAGCCGAGGCGTTCGCAGAGGTCGTCGTTGATACCGCCCCGGCAATCGTCGAACGCGGTGTGCGGCGAGTAAACGGCAATGCCGGCCCGCAACAACGGCAGCAACAACCGTCCTTCCGATGTCTGCGAACTGAGCGTTTTGACCCCGCGAAACAACACGGGATGATGGCTGACAATCGCATCGACGTTCTCGGCCACGGCTTCGGCGACGACATACGGCGTGATCGTCAGGCAGGTGAGAATCCGGTTCGCAGGGCCAGCCGCATCGCCGATCAGCAACCCGACATTGTCCCACGTGGCCGCCGTGGCAGGCGGCGCGAATCGCGAAAAGTACGCCACGAGATCTGCGACGGTTGCCATCGGGTATTCCTTGCGAGCGACACGAAAATTCTTTAAGTTAGAGTACTCAAGTACGCCCAGGGGTAAGAAGTAACCTCGTTGGATAAAGAGTTCAAAACATTAACCGCAGAGATCGCAGAGTTCGCGGAGCAGAAAAATCATTTATCATAGCTCTGCGTACTTCGCGCACTCTGCGGTTAAAATTCTTGTTGATACTCGATTTTGGATTCTCTCTGGAGGCAATCATGTTTCGATTGGCTGCAATACTCGGCGTCCTGATCGCGGCTACTGCGCTGGTGGCAATTCCGGCGGCCGACACCCCGAAACAACCGCCCGAACTCGCGATGCTCCCACGCGACGCGATGGGCGTGATAACGATCAAAGTCTCGGCGATATTCGATCACCCGAGTTTCCAGTTACTTCGCGAGGAACTCAGCAAGCCCGATAGCTTCATCGACAAACAATCCGCTTTAGAATCGGGCCTCACGTTGAAGCAGATCGACCGCATATCGATACTCGTTAATCCTGGAGAACCGAACGCCGAGCCACACGCGCACGTCGCGATTACCACACGCACGCCATACGACCGAGCCGCAATCATTCGCACTCTCGGCGGCACGGAAAATCGCGACAAAATTGGCAGCTATTACCAGTCCAAACGCAACACGGCTTATGCATTCTTGGACGACCGCACGATTTGTTATCGAATTCCAGAATACAACCAGAAGCCCACGAATCCACTGACTCCCTTCCGCGAAGCGAAAGCGACGGGGCCGCTTGCCGAGGTGCTGGCAATCGCGTCGGAACATGCGATTGTCGCGGGCTTGAACATGAACCTCGTACGCGGGTTGTTCGCCGAGGATGTCCCCGCGGAATTTGCTCTGCTACTGCGTGCCGACAAAGCGATGATGCACCTGACGCTCGGGGCGAACTCCGCGAAGGCGACCGTGAAGTTGGACTTCGCGGGGAAGAAATGGGCATCGGACGGCGAAGAAGGTTTGAAAGCGATGCAGGGCCATGCCGTGAAGGAAATCGCCGTCGCCACCATGCGGTTGATGGGCGATGGCGGCGGGGATAAGGACTACATTCCGATCCTGGAATACCTCGCGAAAGTGGTCGATAAGTCCACGGTGCAAGTTGCGGGCAACACCGCCACCGGCACGATCGCCGCCGACCTCGGCCCGGCATTCGCGAAGCTACTCGCACCATTGCCGAACCGCATCGCCGAAGAAGCGATTCGCGCAGGCGACCAGAACAACCTCAAACAGATCGGTCTCGCGTTCCATAACTACGAAAGTGTGAACGGCACATTACCGACAAACATCCTCGGCAAGGATGGCAAACCACTACTGAGTTGGCGCGTGCATTTGCTGCCGTACATCGAACAGGACCAGTTGTACAAGGAATTCAAGCTCGACGAGCCGTGGGATAGCGACAACAACAAGAAGCTGATCGCCAAGATGCCGAAGACGTTCGAGATGGCCGGCATCGAAACGAAAGAAAAGGGTCAAACGTTCTTTCAGGCCTTCATCGGCAAGAAGGGCGACGCGATTCGACCGTTGATGCTCGAAGGCGATCTGAAAGGACTACCCATCGTTGCCATCGCCGATGGGTCATCGAACACATTCATGGTCGTCGAAGCCTCCGAGCCGGTGATCTGGACGAAGCCGGTCGATCTGCCATTCGATGCGAACGAGAAGCTACCGAAGTTGGGCCGACGCCAGCCGAACGGGTTCAATGTCGTCTTCTGCGATGCTAGTACGCGCTTCATCAAATCGACGACACCGGAAGCAACGCTCAAGGCGTACATCACTACGAACGGCGGTGAAGTGATCGAGGACAACTAACGGAATGTTCGCAGGGGCATACATTCCGCACGGCACAGCACTAAGATGAGGTGATGAAACCGAATCTCGCCCTCGCTTCTTCCGTTGCGGTACCGACCCTCACCTTCTGGGGGGCCGCCTCGTCCGTTAGCGGTTCGATGCACTTGCTCGAATCGGGCAACCAGAAAATCCTACTCGATTGCGGCCTGAATCAAGGTCGCCGCGAAGAAGCCCGCGAACGCAATAATCACTTTCCGTTTCACCCCGAACAACTCGATGCGGTGCTCGTCAGCCACGCGCACATCGACCACTGCGGCAACCTGCCGACGCTCGTTCGGCGAGGCTACAACGGCCCGATTTATTGCACACCGCCGACGCGCGACCTACTGAAAGTCATGCTCCGCGACTCGGCGAAAATTCAGGAAGAAGACGCGGCGCACATCAACATCGCACGCAACTACGCCGAGCCGTGGGTGCAACCCCTGTACACGCACCACGACGTCGACAACGTATTTTCGCGGCTGATTGCGGTGCCGTACGGCAAAGAGTTCGACCTCGGGCACGGTGTGAAATACCGCTTCATCGAAGCGGGGCACGTCCTCGGCTCGGCAATCGTTCACATCACGATCGACGCCCCCGACCGCAAGCGTAGCCTCTGTTTCTCCGGCGACATCGGACGACGGAACATGCCCGTTCTGAAGGGCGCATCCGAGATTCCCGCCGCCGATATCCTCGTCTGCGAAAGCACCTACGGCAACCGCACCCACGTCGATCTGCCGCATACGATCGACAAGCTGTTCAACGTCGTCAAAGACACCGTTGCACGCGGCGGCAAGGTGCTAATCCCCGCGTTCAGCCTCGGCCGCACGCAGTTGATCGTTCACATTTTGCAACAAGGATTGCGTGCCGGTCGCTTCCCGAATGTGCCGATCTTCGTCGATAGCCCGCTCGCCGCCGACATTGCCGACGTTTACAAGGCGCACCCGAACAGCCTCGCCGAAGATGTCGCCATCGAAGTCCGCGAAGGCCACGGCATCCTCGGTGGCGACGGCGTCGAGTACGTTCGCGAATTTGAAGAAAGCATGTGGCTCACGACCCGCCCCGGCCCGTGCATCATCATCGCATCGAGCGGCATGTGCGATGCGGGCCGGATTATCGGGCACCTCAAACAGAACGTCGACGACCCGCGTTGCACCGTCGCACTCGTCAGCTATCAGGCCCAAGGTACTACCGGGCGACGGCTGCTCGAACCGAAACCGACGGTGCGATTCCAGGGCCGTGAGTGGAACAAATGGATCGAAGTCGTCCACCTCGACGGCTTCAGCGGCCACGCCGACAAAGCCGACTTCATCGCGTATTTGTCGCCACTCGTCGGCAAAGTGAAAAAAGTGCGGCTCATCCACGGCGAACGCGAACAAGCCGAAGCCCTGGCTGCCACGCTCCGCGAACTCGGCTTCCCCGACGTCAGCGTCCCCGCCCCCGGCGACCGCGTCGAAGTGGGGTAATTCACGGCATCGATACTCGAAAGGGGAGACCCGTCATGATTCGATCCCTGACCATCGAAAACTACCGTGGCTTCCGCAAGTTCGAGTTGCACGATCTGGGACGAGTCAACCTGATCGTCGGCACGAACAACGCCGGGAAAACCTCCGTGCTGGAGGCAATCCACATTCTGGAATCGCCGGGTGAGCTCTTGCCCTTATGGGCGACACAAATGCGAAGAGGCGAAGATTTCCAGGTGTCTAAAGCCAATAAGTCTATGAGTCAAATCGATGTCCGGCGGCTGTTCCATGGACACGGTATAACTGTGGGCAATCAGATTCTAATTCGTAAAAATAGCGATCATGGCGAAAAGCAATTCAATGCAAATTTGACCGCAATAAAACGAAAAGGCAAACATACACAAGAAGAAATTGAACCATACAATATTCCTGAAGATGCAGATATAGAATCGATTGCATCATCATTACTGTTGATATGGAGAGTCCCAGCAGCTAAGGATTTCGACGGCTGTATATTCATGTTAACTCGCATGGGCAGCTTATCGTCAAATGAATACTCGTCTACGAAGCGAAAGTACGCTATCCGTCGTAGTCCACGCTCAAATCTCTGCGAGGGGTTGGTTCGAGTCGCCGAAGGTCTTTGGGCGGACGCCGACTTTGTCCATCAGCGACAGATACAGGCTGCACATCTTGCGGTTTGGTTTGCCTGTGTAATCGACGATGCGGCCCGTTTTGATT
>JAYVQG010000416.1:0-3317 GCA_043757025.1 Limnoglobus sp. | reverse complement strand
GGGCGACTAAACAGCGCAACTTCAAAACGCGCGCGTCGGGCTAACGGGAATCGATTGTGAGACTGGAAACGTTTCATTTCCGACCGCGAGGAGTATATCTACAGAACGAAAAAATGAGTTGCTAAACAGGCTTTCATCAGGCTGAATCCATTTCGAATCCTTACCGTTTGGCAAGCAGGTTCAAACCGATCGCGGTAATCATCGAAACGAGAGTTGCGAACGCGATAACCCACCACACCCACGATAGTTTTTTTGGCGTACTCGTTAATGCTTCCGATAGTTCCTTCGCCGATGGGTATCGCTCGCTCGGTTGCAAACGGAGACAGCGATCGATCACCGTGCCGAGATGTGTATTTCCCGCAGACATGTAGGCTGACGCGTAACCGTTGGCGTAGGGGTTGCGGCCCGTCAACAATTCGTACCCGACGACGCCGATCGACCACACATCCGATGCGTAGGAAACGATGCCGTACGAAGAGTCTCTGTGCTCCGGAGCCATATATTTCGGCGTGCCCGGATGATTCCCTTCGTGGGTCAATGCCTGAATCTCGGGGTTTGTGTCGGCTTGAGATTTTGAAATGGAAAGCTGCAACTCCGCCGAGTCGCTCGTCCAGAATTTGGCAAGCCCGAAGTCCGCCACGAATGGTTCGTTGTGATCCGATAGTAAAATGTTGTTCGGTTTGATGTCCCGGTGCAAAATCTGACGCCCGTGAGCATGAGCCACCGCAGTCGAAATTTTCCTTAGCAATTCGACAATCATTTCGGGCCGATCTTTCGAGAATCGGCCGTGATGCTTCGCCAGCGTCCCGCCTTCGATGTACTTCATTACGAGAAAAGGCTGTTTCAGAAACACGCCCGAATCGTAAACGGCCACGATATTCGGATGATCGAGTTGACCGAGGACGCGACGTTCGCGCAGGAAGCGTTCGGTCAATCGCGTATCGTCGTATTGCGGCAGAATACGCTTGATCGCAACCGAACGATCGAGTTCTGTATCCCATCCGAGGTACACGACGCCCATACCACCGTGACCGAGTACCTTACGAATTGTGTAGCGACCGATCTGTTCCGGATGCGACTCATTATTGAATTCGTCCGAACCAACCGACATGCCGAGAAGATTCTCGCTGGCCGTAATTAACCGGATTTCTTCGGTCAGTTTCGCTTCGAGTTCTTTATCGTTACCGCACAGCGCTTTCACGTCGACGACCGTACCGTTCGCGCGGAGTTCATCCCACATCAGGATCAATTCGCTGAGCCGATTCATATCGTCACCCGTTAGGCGTGGCGTACTAAAACCGAAGGAGAGCGCATTCGCGTTGGCCATACGCTATTAAAAGGGATTGCTATTTTCGTACTGCTTCATCAACAGCGATTTCGCCTTGAACCAGCTCCGTTTGAGCGTCCGTAGCGGTACGTCCAGGTGTTTCGCGGCATCGACCTGCGTCAATCCGATGTAGTACAACAAGTCGAAGAGTTGTCGTTCTCCTTCGGGAAGTAGGGCGATCCGGTCGTGAAGCTCGCACCATTTCGCCAGCATGACGGGGTCTTCAGTCGCTAACTTCGGATCGAAGAGACCCGAATGCGTGCCATCCTCAGCAACGGGTAAGCTCGGCATGCGGGTGATCGACAGCAATTCCCAACGGATGTGTTTCGCAGCCAGCCGCAGAAAGTCGGGGGTGCTGTTGAGCGGAATTTCCCTCAACGCCTTCAGCAGGCGAATTTGAGCTTGTTGAACGAGATCGCAGGTCTCGATTCGCGTTTGTGCTTTCGGGAAACGACAAATCAACGCCTGGGCAATGACGAAGAGTTGCCTTTGGCAACGCTCGAAAATCGCATTTTCCACGACCGCATCACCCATGCGATAGATTTCGAGAAGTTCGGTAATTCTCGATCCGCAATCCGTTTTGATCATGGGAGTGTCGAATGGGTGTTGTTGGGGAGAGTTTTACTCAAGAATACCGTAACGATTCGTTTGCGACAATCAATTTGCGGTAGAAATCGTAGGTTTGTTCTTATGGGCGGCATTTTCGCAAATGTGGCTTCGCGGTATCTTAATCGAAGAAGCACCATCCGTAACCCGAGTTGACCCCATGCCGACCATCACGGTAAATGCAGAACCGAAGTCGATTTCGGTCCCTTTCACGATCGCCGAGTTGCTCGCTCAACTCGGCCGCGATCCGAAAAAACTGGCGGTGGAACTGAATCGCGACGTGGTACCGCGTGCGGAACATGCGGCCACGCTGCTACGAGAAGGAGACGAGGTCGAGATCGTCACGCTGGTCGGTGGGGGTTCGTCAGCACAAGAACCTCCCGCAGATCGTCCGCTGAAAATCGGTCGATTCACGTTCCGTTCGCGGTTGTTCACTGGCACGGGAAAGTACACCCATTACGACCTCATGCAGCAGTGCATGGACGCCAGCGGCTGCGAAGTCACGACTGTGGCGGTTCGTCGCGAACGGCTCGTCGATTCGGACGGCAAGAATCTGCTCGATTATCTCGATCTCCAACGTCTGACCATTCTGCCAAACACGGCAGGATGTTTCAGTGCCGACGATGCGATTCGGCACGCACGCTTGGCCCGCGAATTGCTGAAGAACCTCGAAAACCCTGGGGCCGATTGGGTCAAACTCGAATGCCTCGCCGATAAAAAGACGCTGCTGCCCGACCCGATCGACACGCTGAAAGCGACGGAGATCTTGGTGAAAGAAGGCTTCGCGGTGCTCGTATATACTTCCGACGATCCGATTTTAGCCCGACGCTTAAAAGAAGCCGGGGCCGCGAGCGTGATGCCCGCCGGTAGCCCGATCGGTAGCGGGCAGGGAATCCTCAACCCGAACAACATCCGCATCTGTTTGGAGTATTTGAAAGACGGAGATCCCGATTATCCCGTGATCGTCGATGCGGGCGTCGGTACGGCCAGCGATGTCGCGGCGGCGATGGAACTCGGTTGCGACGGCGTGCTGTTGAATACCGCCATCGCGAGCGCGAAAGACCCACTGAGGATGGCCTGGGCGATGCGATACGCCACGGAGGCCGGTCGGCTCGCTTACCTCGCCGGCCGCATCCCAAAGAAACTCTACGCGAGTGCCAGCAGCCCATGGGACGGCGTCATTCGACCGACTTGAGAATTTGGGGATGGTTCAAACGCGGTTGAGATGGGACATCTTGCCAGCCCGCTACGCAAGTTTTGAAGTTGCGCTATCTTGCAGATATACCCAGGGGTACGACGAAGCGTCTAACCCTGGTCTGTCAGATTTAACCCCGTTGGGGTAAGAACTGGCTATGCATTTACCCCAACGGGGTTCGATCTTTTA
>JAYVQG010000415.1:0-41493 GCA_043757025.1 Limnoglobus sp. | reverse complement strand
TTTGAAGTTGCGCATTCTTGCCGTTCAGGCACGGCGAGACTTCATTTTGTTTGGTTTTGAGGCGTCCATGGCCACGAGCGCAACCCAGGGGTACGACGTAAGACGTCTAACCCTGGGCTAAATGATCGAACCCCGTTGGGGTAAATGCATAGCCTGTTCTTACCCCAACGGGGTTAAATCTGACAGACCAGGGTTAGACGCTTCGTTGTACCCCTGGGCATATCTGCAAGATAGCGCAACTTCAAAACTGGCGCGTCGGGCTAACAAATACGTATCGAATCACCCTGTTTGATATATCGGATCAGTTCTGCATGGTTGCGGCCGGTTGGGGACGCGAGGGCCTCATGCGGTCGCGAACCCCTTTTCGCACCTCATCGCGAACCCAGCGGTTCGTATCGTCTTTGAGTTCCGACATATACTCGGGCAGCCATTCGTAATCTTTTCGCTCGACGAGTTCGCGAACGATCGCTTCCCGTCCCTGTGCAATCGACGGATACTTCGCGAGCAAAGTCGGGTCGGTTTTGCTTTCTCGTAAAATCTGATCCGCACGGGCTTGCACGCGCGGGTCGGCGATGGCCGTCAATACCCAGGCTTCCCGCTCGGCGATTTCCCGCGACAGAAACACCTTGAGCATGTCGTCGTCGACAGTCGGAATGACCCCGCGAATCGCCAGCGCGCGATTTCTTGCCACGACATCGACTCGCGGGCTTTGCTCGATCAGCCGCACGAGCGCGAGGTGGTATTCGTAAGTGTCTTCTTCGGCTTTTTGATTGGACCCCGAACGGTGAAACGACTTGTAATTCAACAACACCTGACGCCACGCCGCCAGCCCCTTCGCGTACCCTTCGGCGGCCCGCACTTTGTCAGCCGCCTTGTCGGCTTGCTCGGCTTCCCACAGCAGCTTACGGGCATTGACCGTATCCTGCTGTTGCTCGGCTTCCGAGGAGTTCAAGAAGAACTCGAAGTTCGTCACTTGTCGATTTTGGTCGTAGAATCGCAGTCGGTTGCGAGCCTTTACTTGTTCGGGAACGATCTGAATCTGAACGAGTTGCTCGTCCGAGTAGTTCGCGAACCGCATCGCTTGTTCTTCGGTGACCTTTTGGGCCAGCGCGTTGAAGCGAATCAGCGTGGCTTGATCGAGTTGCAGGCCGTTCTCTTCCCCGTGCGTCTTCCACAGCGAATACGTCTTCTCCCACTCCGCCTTCGATGCGCGTGCCGTTTGCAAGCCTTCGCCGTAACCGCTATCGCCACTGCCGCGATTGAACCACAGGTCGGCGTCTTGGTCGGCGCGTTCGTCGGGGTACCACTTCGTCGATCGGTCGAACCAGCCTTCTTTCGTCAGGCGTTCGGCGAGGTAGGACTGCGCGCGGGCCGCACCTTGACGGAAGAGGATTAACATCGGCGATTTCGGAATGCGGTAACGGAACTTGTCGTTTCCTTGCAGTTCCGTGAAGCCGATCGGCATTCGGTCTGACGGTGGCGGCGGAATGAATTCGCGCGAGGCCACGTACCACGAACGGGCGGCGAGGAACGCATCGAACGTGTCGTCGGTTTCCGAGCGAGGGCCGGCTTCATCGGGTGCCGGTTTCGGAGGCAGTGCGGGAAACTGCGACTCGTTCGGTAATAATTGATCGTTGCGGGTGTCGTATCGGGTCGGTACTTTTTTATTGTCTTCGAGGAACTGAACGATTTGCTCGGGGCGTGTGTAGCCGAGTTTCTCCCGGAGTCGCCGAACCAGTTGCGGGTTCTTGCGTACGAAGGTCTGGAACGCCAGCATGTCGAGTTTGCCATCTTTACGGAAGCGGGCCGGGTTGCGATCTTCGGGCTTCACGTTACTGAGTTGGAACAGCGATCGCAGCGTCGTCACTTTGTCCGAAACGCTGAACTTGTTCTGGTAGTAGAAGGCGATCTGGAACCGCATATCCGGCGACATGCGGTTCATTCGCTCGCCTTCGGCGAGCAGTTCGATGCCGCGTGCGATGTAGTAATACATGTCGTTCAGGCGGTCGTTTTCGACGGAGATATTGTAAGCGATGTTCCAACTCTGATAAATCCACGGTGTGATAAAGTTCGGCTGAAGGCGCGTCACTACGCGGACGAGGTTCTCGAATTCGTGGAACTCGTTGCGCTTCTGTTTCTCGATGGCCATTCGCCAAGTGACCGTCGTTGCGACCCCACGCGAACCGACCAGCACGCACCGCAACAGCGAACCCGAGATTTCCGCATCGCCCTGTTCGAGTTCGCGAAGGTCGAGCGCCTCGGGCCGGGCTTGCTCTTGAATCGTACGGCTCGACAGCCAATCGGCCGCCCGGTGAACGATCGACTGAGCGGGTTTCGTTTCGTCCGTCCCCCCGCGACGAGCCATATTTATGGAAATGACGCGGTCTGGATCGGTCAGCGGCAATGGCACCTTGCCACGCCAGAACATACTCAGCGTGAAGAGGGCGATGATCGCGATGCCGTACGCGATCTTACGCCGTAACATTGCTTGTTGAAAAGGATTCGCCATAGCAGTCACCGTCTCGAAGATAATCGAATAAATGTCGGGAACGTCACTACGCAGCCACTTCGCGATTTCGAATCAGATAATACGACAGAATACCCCACGGCAACAGATAGCCAACGACGAGGATAAAGTTCAACGCGAGGTACTCGAAGTTAATGTTGTAGCCTTCTTTCAGGAAACTCGTCCAACTGAAAGCGTAGACATCGGGGACGATGTTCACGTAGCGCCGGAAGACCCAGGAGAATGCGACGTCGCCGACTTCGGCCGTTTTCACCCCCGCCGTGCGGTCGAGTTGTGCCGTCGGGGTATCGGTTCCGAGAATTCGCGTCAACGATTCAAACGGCCCACCACCCGTACTCGTCCCCCCGGCGACATCTTTCAAGTGTTCGATCAGGTACGCACTGAGGTAGATGAACAACGTAGCCAAGAAGCTAATGATCCCCGCAAGGTACGTGCTCAACGTGATCGCGACACCGATTGCCACGGTGACCTGGCACCACAGGCCGAACGAACACTTGAAGAAGTTTTCGGTGAACGATTTCTCACCTTCCATGTAGTACAAATCGCCCGATGCCATGCCGAGCATCTGGCCGTCGCTGATGCACTTCACGTACGTCTGGACGCGCGGTTTGCGATAGCCATCTTTTTCCGTAGGTGGCGTTCCCTCGCGTGCCTTGCGGAACAGACCCGCTGGCACGGGGACGCCGCTCGGGTGATAGTCGTAGACTTCCACCGAAGCCACCTCGTAGAATCCGTACTTCTCCGCGAGGTCGTTGACGAACTTCCAGCCCGGCGTGTTCGGCAACGCATAATCGAGAGACTTGATCGACACGCCGGGGATTTCGCCCTTGGCGAGTCGCTTGTCGATGTCCTCGCGTTCCGCCTTATACTTTTGTTCGTTCTCGGCCTCGGCCCAACGCCACATGCCATCGCCACGCACGGTCGGCGGAACCTGATCGCATTGCCACGTCGTGAAGCGGATGTTGATGTCTACACCACGGTTTTCATCGCCCTTCGTGAGGCGGAAGATGTCGAAGGTGTATTCGCACGGCACCGCATCGCGGTCGGTCCCCGCCATCGCGGCGGGAATGTTATCGAATGCCCAAATGGCGCGTTCGGAAGTCGATTTGGAACCGGCGATGTACTTGCGATAATCGAATTCGCGACCGACGTTCGTCCCCTTATATTCGTTGCTTCTCGCGCGGAAATATAACTGCCCGCGATGCGGGATCCGTGCCTTTTGCGTTTCTTCGACCGCCTTCTCATCGAGCGTCGTCGTGCTGATGAACAACCAGGTGCCGAGCGTCATAAAGATTAGCGGTACCGTTACGAGCAACGTGAAGCCGAAGAACCGACCGAGGACGAGTTCGAATCGTTCGATCGGTTTCGAGACGATCGTGTAAATTGTCTGCCGTTTCACATCGTCCGGGATACTGAGCGAGGCAATGATCGTGCCGGGTAGGAGCAGCAATAACGTCATCGATAAACTCGACCAGTCGATCGTCGTTCGGAGTTGATCTTCGGCCTTGATCGGAATGAACCATTGTGCGGGGAACAAGAACGGCAACACGAACAAAACGAACACCCAAAACATGCGGTTTCGCCACGTTTCGAGGAACCCGACCTTCGTAAGTGCCCAGATGCGACGGAAGCGGAGCTTGAACAAGTCCAAAGCGAACGGCTGACCGATACCGAGTAACGCGAACAACCCGCCGAACATCAGCAACAGGGGCTGAAAATCTCTTGCGAATTTCGGCGCAAAATAGGGAACTGTCTCGCCAGGCTGAACTTGCGGTGCGACGTTGACGGTGTCCCGTTCGATACCTGCCGACCATAAGGCAATGTAACCGGCGTAACAGAGCAACGACACCATGCCCATAACGAGCATAAACATCGTGAGTGGCACGCGGGCCTTGGCCGATGCGGGTTGGTCCTTCGGGGCGCGCAAAGCGTAGAGGAGGTAAACGACGAGGCCGACGGCGGCGAACCCCCCCGCATCTTGCAACCAAACCTGAATCAGGCCAGGCAGATTCGCGAACGTCAGGGGGTCGCGTTCCAGGATCAGAATCCCGAACAGGGCGGGGTCCGTCATCGCGAATGTTCCTTGAAAGTAAACCGATATACGAATGAAGTCGATAAAACCGAATGCTATTTCTTCCCGTCCACCGGTGGCAGATAACGCCGTCCCGGCCGCGTCTTCGACTCTTCGACGATCCGCAAGAACAAGTCTTCCAGCGTCGTCGTCGGGTGCCCGAACGATTCGAGCTTGCCGCCATGTTTCTCGATGGTGGCCGCCAGATCGCGCTTGAGTTCGTCCGTCAGCGGAACGCCGCTCGCGCGGATTTCGAGCCGCTTTTGGTCTTCGACGAGCTTGCTAACCGCGCCGAGTTCTTGCAAGTCTCCGCCGTACAGGATGGCAATACGATCGCATACGTCCTGGACGTCGTCCAAGCGGTGCGAACACATGATGATCGTCTTGCCCTTTTTCTTCAGGTCGAGGATCAAGTCTTTCATCCAGCGCGTGCCGAGCGGGTCGAGGCCCGAGGTCGGTTCGTCGAGGATAATCAGGTCGGGGTCGTTAATTAGTGCTTGCGCGAGACCGATCCGTTGACGCATCCCTTTCGAGTATTCGCGAAGGATACGCTTTTTGTCGTTGGCGAGGCCGACCGTATCGATCAGTTCGGCCGCACGCTTCTTACGCGTTTCCGAAGGCATGTCGAAGAGGCGACCGTAAAAGTCCAGTGTCTCTTCCGCGTTCAGGAAGCGGTAGAGGTACGATTCTTCCGGCAGGTAGCCGATCTTTTCGTTCTTTTCGACTTTCGCTGCCGGTTCACCGAAGACGAATGCATCGCCGGAACTCGGGAACAATAGCCCGAGCAACAGTTTGATGGTCGTGGTTTTCCCCGAGCCGTTCGGCCCGAGCAACCCGAAGATTTCGCCTTTCTGAATCGTTAAATCGAGCGCGTTGAGGGCGACTTTCTTCTTGCGCCCCCAGAAGTCTCGATAAATCTTGGTCAGGTTTCGCGTTTCGACGACGGTCTCGGACATGAACATCTCTCCGATGCATCGCAGATGAAGACCACCCCACTACGTTGGCGGGCGGCAAATAAACGGATGATGAGTCCGTTACGTCGGACTCGCGAATCCAGTTCGCGCCGGTTTCGCATGATGTCTAGCTATATTAGTTTCCGAAACGATTGGGAAAGGCCTCACCGAAACATCATCGAAAGTCGTGCCAAATCCCGTCCGGATCGCGAAGTTCGTTCGGTCGGAAGTTCGCTTTGTACGCCAGCGATCGACAGCCTTCGACGTAGAAACCGAGGTACAAGTGAGGCTGTTTCCGCGCCTGCACTGACTCGATGATCGAGATCACATTAAACGTCCCGAGCGAGCGATCGCGTAGTTCCGGCTCGTAGTAAAAATAGATCGCCGACAGACCTTCCGGCACGACATCGACATACCCCACGCCGACAAGCGTTTCGCCGAGGTAGTAGCACCATTCTTCGGTGGGAAACGGGTTCGCCACAAACGATTCGACGTAGTCGCCTGGGGATTCTGGGTCGCGTTCGGGCCACCCCTTCGCCTCTGCCTGGAATGCATGATAGCGGTCGTAAAGTTGCAATTTCTCATCGGTGACGACGGGCGTTCCGATCTCGATACGAATCTCGCTTGCGTTCCGCTGCTTCGCGCGTTTTTGGCTCGAATTCATGCGGAATCGATCGACGGGCACGCGAATCACTCGGCACGCGCGGCAACTCGGACATTCGGGCCGAAACAACGAGAAGCCGAACCGACGCCATCCATCCTTCATGCGTTGCAGATACTCTGTCGGCGTCAGTTCGCCGACGATGTCATAACGCAACTGCCATTGTTGTTCTGGCAAGTAACCGCAACGTGCCGGAGGTGTCACAAACGTGAAGAGCGGTAGCATGGCAAGCGGTCGCGGAGCGGACGGTCCTTGTTGCTGATGAGCATATCCGTCTGGTGCGAAAAGCCCAACGGTTTCGGACTTTTCGCACGCAGGCATTATTCGACGAATTCTACCTGCGTCGGAGAGGGGATGATACCCGCTTTGTACCCTTCATCGAGCAGTCGTCGCACCGCCTCGCGGCCCCGCTCGCCGTAATCGAGCGTCCATTCGTTGACGTACATTCCGACGAAACGATCCGCCAAGCCGATGTCCATATCGCGGGCGTACTTCAGCGCGTGTTCGAGCGATTCCTTGCGGTGATCGAGCGCGTATTGGATGCTCTGCTTGAGCAACCGGCTCACTTCGCGGATCGTTTCATCGCCGAGATCGCGACGCACGACGTTGCCACCGAGCGGCAGTGGCAGGCCGGTTTTTTCTTGCCACCAGACGCCGAGATCGACGACGAGGCTCAGGCCTTGATTCTGGAACGTCAATTGCCCTTCGTGGATAATCAACCCCGCGTCGAACTTCCCCGATTCGACGACTTGCAGAATTTCATCGAAAGGTACCACCTCGTACTCGAAGCCCTGCGGCAAGAGTAATTTGAGTGCGAGGAATGCCGTCGTCATCGTGCCCGGCACAGCGATTTTTACGTTCGGCAAATCGGCGATGGTAAGTTTCTTTTTGCTCACGACCATCGGGCCGTATTTGTCGCCCATGCTACACCCGCTCGGCAGCAATGCGTATTTGTCGAGCAAGTAGGCATAAGCATGAATGCTCACCGCCGTGACGTCGAGTTCGCCCTTCAGTGCGCGACGGTTAAGCGTCTCGATGTCCTGGAGTTCGTGCGTAAATCGAAACCGACCGGTGTCGATCTTGTCGTTCGCCAGCGCGTGAAACATAAAGGCATCGTCGGGGTCCGGAGAGTGCCCGACTCGAATCAATTGCGTGTTCATAATGGTTCCTGTGTGTATCGTGTTCGTATCTATTTCGTGTATTGTTCGATCATCGCCACCAAATCGGGATACAGGTACGAGGGGAAATGCCTGTAAAACTGAACGACATCTCCCACTTTCACAGTGCGTATCCAGCCTGCATAAAACCAAGTGTCATCGGTAAGCCCAGTTGCGGGGCTGCCACCACGTTTTCCGCGAACCTTGATAGCAAAAGGGATGTTTTGAAGTATTGGTGGCGTTCTCGATCCCGCCACAACTCGAAATTCGCAATCTGGACGATTTGAACCCGGAAGTGAAAGAAGTACGAGCGGACGTTCTTTCGCTTCACCACCCAGCATTGGGGTTACGGATGCCCGTATGATTCTGGGCGGCTGCAAGGTAAACAGAGAAAAATCGGCTTCATTCACAATAACAACCGTTTGCGAATGAGGGCTTAATCTACTTCTTGAGGAACGAATTGCGTACCGCCAGATTCGACGGCTTTTCGCGCGAGATCGATCGTCTCAATGCTCAACATGTTAGTGGTTTTCAGTTTGCGGTCGCCCAATATACATTTGAGTTCTTCAAGCAGTTCTCGATTTTGCTCATTTTCAGCATAGTTATCGACAATGGAATACAATCGGCTAATTTCGCTTGTTGTCAGTGAGTATGTTTCCGACATCTCAAGGATATTGGAAGTAATAGAATCAGAAATATACGGGATTACGGTAGCCATCGTTTTCTCAGTTAAATGTCGAACAGAGAGAACTCTATTCTCTCAGAAGATACCCAGTTGTCAAAGACCATTCCCGAGTACATCACGCGGCGAGCCGGATTTGGCGATGGTTCCTGCCACCATCCGGTGGACGACCGTCGCGCGTTCTGCGAAGTCCATGTCGTGCGTGACGACGATCATCGTCTGGCCGTCTTTGGCTAAATCCTGCATCACTGCCAGCACTTCGTTCGCCATCTGCGGGTCGAGGGCACTCGTCGGTTCGTCGAATAATATCGCTGACGGGTTAACCGCAAGCGAGCGAGCAATCGCAACACGTTGTTGCTGCCCGCCGGATAGGTTCCCCGGCTTCGCATGCAACTTATCCACCAAGCCAACGCGATGGAGCAGCGTTTTCGCAGTCGCTTCGGCTTCCGCAATCGTTCTGCCGAGAACGTACCGTGGCCCCGTCATCACATTCTCGAGAACGCTCATGTGCGGAAACAGGTTGAACTGCTGAAACACCATCCCCACCGTCTTGCGTAATTTTAACAGCGCGGCCTTCGGATGCGGTTTCCCGAGTGTGCCGTGCAGTGTCATTTCGCCAATGCGGATGGTGCCGGTGTCGAAGGTTTCCAGCCCGTTGATGCAGCGTAACAGCGTACTTTTGCCGCCACCCGATGGGCCGACGAGTGCGGTGACTTCGCCTTTATGCACGACGAGCGAAACACCCGCCAGGATGCGGTTGGAACCGTGGAACTTAACGAGGTTGGCAATTTCAATCATGGCTTGCCTCCCGTTTTCTGCACCGAAAGTCGCGTCTCGAGCGAACGTGCCGCCAGTGCGAGCGGGTAGCTCATGAGCAGGTAAAGTCCGCCGGTGATAAACACGAGTTCGACAATGTAGTCGCGATTGAAGTTGTAGAGTTCGTTGTACTTTCGCGTCAGTTCCGTGATGAGAATCGCACTACAAACTGAGGTGTCTTTGAACAGCGCGATGAAGTCGTTCGTGACGGGCGGGATGACGAGGCGAGCGGCTTGCGGAACGATCACTCGGCGAATTGCGGTGAGTGGCGTCATGCCGAGCGAAAGTGCGGCTTCCATCTGCCCGCGCGGGATCGCAAGTAACCCCGCACGATAGTTCTCCGCTTCGTAGGCCGAGTAGTTGAGCGCCAAACCAAGCACACCCGCCTGAAGCGGACTCAGCGAGGTGATCGGCAACCAGACGCCGTGCATATCTAGCCACGCGAGCGCCGGTGGCAACAGGTAAAACATCGAATAGAGTTGCAATAATAGTGGCGTTCCGCGAACGACTTCGACGTAAATGCCGAGTGGCGTACCGAGCCAGCGCGGCCCGAACACGCGCCCGATGGCCACGAGTAAGCCGATGCTCATCGCCAGTGGGAACGACAGCACCGAGAGTTTGATCGTCATCAGCGCGGCTTCGGCGAGTTCCCATGCGAGACGGGGTAACGGGCTTTTTCGCTCGACGTTTTTATCGTCTTTCGCGTCGCTTATCACCGCATCGGCTTCGACTGGTGGCCACGGTTTGCTCGCCCAGTAGGCGAGGCGTTCCTGATCTTCGTTCCACAAACCGTATTTGTCGTAGATCGCTTTCAGCGTGCCATCGCGAACGCCATCGCGGATCGCGTCGTCGATCGCCGCGAGCAACTTCGCGTCGTTTTTTCGCACATAAAGCACGTAAAACCCTGGCTTCACCGCTTCGCCGATGCTTTTGAGTTGCGGTATCTCACGCAGAAAATAACGGGCGGCGGGGCTGTCCTGGACCGTGGCATCGAGGCGTTTATCCTTGACGAGGCCGATCACGGTAGCGACATCGGGGTTGATTTTCAGGTCGATTCGCTTCTCGAATCGCGCGTTGAGGTACGCATGGGCCGCGGTGCCACCGAGAACGCCGACGCTCTTGCCCGGTTTGCCGTTCCGCGCGACGAGATCGACCCAGTCTTCGATGGTGTCGTCGTCTTTATGGGCGAGAAGTTGAATGCGATAGACGTAGTATGGCCGCGATGGCGCGTACTGCTTCGATAGATCCGCACTGAATTCATAGCCGTTCAGGACGGCATCGATTCCCTCATCGTCGGTAACAGGCTGATCGAGCAACTGCGGAAGTTTGTCCCAATCGCCCTTCACGAACTCGCTTTTGCGATTGAGCCACTTCGAGAGATAATCGGCAAAATCGACCTCGAAGCCGATGAATTTGCCATCGTTGTCGGCATAAATGAACGGCGCGCCACCGGTGGGGTCGGTCCCCCACCGGAACGATTTGCGATTGGCATCTTGTGCGATGCCGGGCACGGTGAAGGCGAGAAGCAGAATGGCAGCGAGGCCAAGCGACCGACCAGACGGGGGTTTATCCAACGTTCGGTTACCTCCAAGTCGTTTGATAAAGCATGAGTATACATCCGCCGTCGCTCGCTACAATCCCCTTCGCATGAACCTCGAAAAACTTCCGATCGACGACGTCCTCCCCGAACTGCTCGCCCGGCTCCGCGAACGCAACGCGGTGGTACTCCACGCGCCAACCGGGGCAGGCAAAACGACCCGCGTGCCCCCCGCGCTCATTGATGCTACGGGCCGCGTGATCGTTCTCGAACCGCGTCGCGTCGCGGCTCGCGCTGCGGCCCGTCGAATGGCACACGAACACGGCACGCCGCTCGGGCAGACGTTCGGCTATAGCGTGCGCTTCGACAAGAAGTTCGGGGCGAACACGAAGGTGATTTGCGTCACGCCCGGTATCTTGCTGCGAATGTTCCACGACGACCCGTTCATCGAATCGGTATCGTGCGTCGTCTTCGACGAGTTCCACGAACGCGGTATCGAAGCCGACCTTGCGCTCGGCATGGTGCGGTTACTTCGCCAAACGGTGCGGCCCGAACTGCGTGCGGTCGTGATGTCCGCCACTCTCGACACGGCCGCCGTCGCGAAGTATCTCGGCGACTGTCCGACCGTTGTCAGCGAAGGGCGAATGTACCCCGTCGAAATCCGGTATCGCGCTCGCCGGTCCGATACGCCAATTACCGATGCCGCCGCCCAAGCGGTACGCGACAGCATCGATTCCCACGAGGGTGACATACTCGTTTTCTTGCCGGGATTGCGCGAGATTCGCCAAACCGAAGAGCAACTCGAACGGTTTGCTAGCGAGCGAAATTGGCTCGTTCTGCCGCTCCATGGCGAACTTTCACCGGAAGAACAAGATCGCGCACTTCTGAAACACGAACGGCGAAAAATCGTGCTTGCAACCAACGTCGCGGAAACGTCGGTGACGGTCGACGGCGTGACGGTCGTCATCGATACTGGCTTCGCCCGGCAGATGGAGTTCGACGCCAGTATCGGCATGGATCGACTGCGGTTGGTGCCGATCTCGAAAGCCTCGACCGATCAGCGGTCAGGGCGGGCGGGGCGTACGCAACCGGGCACGTGTATCCGCCTCTGGGACGAAGCGAGTCAACGTGCGCGGCCCGATGTCACCGAACCTGAAATTCGCCGCGTCGATCTTGCACCGGCGGTGCTGCAACTGCTCGCGATGGGCGAAACCGACCTCGCCGCGTTCCCGTGGATCGACCCGCCGAAACCGGAAGCATTGAAGCAAGCGACCGATCTCCTGAGTTTACTCGGAGCCTATAAAAACAGCCAATTCACGGACATCGGCCAGCAACTCGCGGCGTTACCGTTGCATCCGCGACTCGGGCGAATGCTCGTCGAAGGCGAACGCCTCGGCTGCGTTCGCCGTGCGGCACTGGCGGCGGCGCTCCTCTCCGACCGCGACCCGTTCGTTCGCGAAACCGACTCGATTCGAACTGCCACTTCGACCGAATCGGACTTGCTCGACCGCGTGGAAGTCGTCGAAGAATTCGAGCGAACGGGGCGGTTCCATTCGCACCTCGGCACATTCCATCGCGGTGGCGTTCGCTGCGTGCTCGATGCGCGCAACCAGTTGTTGCGTTCGATGAATCTCCACGCCGAAACCAACGACCCCACCGCGTTGTTGCGGGCGATTTTTGCGGCCTACCCGGATCGATTGTGTCGACGCCGCGAACGCAACGATCGCCGGGCACGAATGGTCGGCGGGCGTGGCGTGAAATTGGCACCGTCGAGCGGGGTGAGCGAACCCGACTTGTTCGTGGCAATCGACGTCGATGCCGGGGGCGTCGAATCGTTCGTGCGATTAGCCTCCGGCGTACGCCGCGAATGGCTGCCGGCAAGCGAAATGATCATCAAAAACGAGATCGTCTTCGACGCTTCGACCGAGCGATTGATCGCCCGCAAACGCACGCGATTCGCCGACTTTCTCATCGACGAAACCGATGGGCACATCACCTACGAGACCGAGGCCGCACAGATACTATCCGAAGCCGCCAGCCGGAACCTCGACAAGGTTCTTCCGCCCGCCGATACGGCCGCCGGATTGTTCCGTTTGCGGGTGCGATGTTTGCGAATCTGGGTGCCAGAGTGGAACCTGCCCGCGTTCGAACCGGATGATATGCAAACGATGCTGACATCGCTATGTCATGGCCGCCGGAGTTTCGCCGATTTGCGGAACGCGAACTGGCTGGAAGCGATGCGTGGCTCGATGCCGCACGCGCAGTTTCAAATGATCGAACGCCACGCACCGGAGCGACTGCCAGTGCCGAGCGGCAGCGAAATCGCACTGCAATACGAGGAAGGCCGTCCGCCGATTTTGGCCGCTCGCATCCAGGAACTTTTCGGCATGACCGAGACGCCGCGCGTGGCCGATGGACGAGTGAAAGTGCTCGTTCACTTGCTCGCGCCGAACTATCGCCCGCAACAAGTCACCGACGATCTCGCGAGTTTCTGGAAGAACACCTACCCACAGGTGCGAAAGGAACTCCGCGGCCGCTACCCCAAACACGACTGGCCCGAAGACCCACTGACCGCCCCGCCCCGAATCGGCCCGCGGCGGCGCGGTAGGTAATATGCCGCGACATTTGGTATTATGACGAATATTAACAGTGAGGTGAATGATGATCGAGCACGTGCGGATCAAGAATTTTCGCAGCCTCGTTGACGTGTCAGTTGACCTCAGCCCCGTGACCGTATTGATCGGACGTAGTGGCACCGGCAAAAGCAACTTCGTACGAGCGATTCGTTTCCTTCGCGATTCGTTGAACCTGCGTGCTGTGGTATTCAACGCCGATCACGGTAATTGCTGTCACGTAGATCACGTCGACGAGCCGTTGGAATTCGAGATCCATTTCACTATCGCGGCTTTAGAATCCCAGTTCGTGTATTGGCTCGGGTTCGACCCCGTAGCACAAACTTATACTGAGCGACTAACGAAAGAAAACGATACTCTGTTTCACCATGCGAACAAAAAATGGATTGTCGCGCCCGACGTCGTTGCGGTGCCGGCTCCGAATGGAATCTTGTTGGGTGCGATTCCTGGGCTTCAGGATTCGACGTTCGCTTACATTGCGCTCCGGTCGCATATCGGTTGCTACGATTTTCCGGGCGAAGTCGTAGCCGGTTCGGGCGTGGCAGGTAATCCGCCCGATAATGGATTCGCGGATCGCGGCGAAAATTATCTCGTCGTAGCGGATCGCATACTCGGCGACCTCAACCTTGTGAAACGCTGGAACCGCATCGTTAAATGTTTGAAGGTTCTCAATCGTGCGGTGAAGAGCTTGACGCCGAACGTGCCAAATCGCGAGCGGATCGATGTTGGCTACACAGTCAATGGTCGCGTTCTGACGTTAGACATCCGAAATGAATCCGAAGGGTTTCGACGGTTTTTCGCGCATTTGCTTGCGCTATACCAAACTCCGTCAAAAGGGACGTTGTTGTTCGAACACCCCGAGTCCGGCCTTCATCCCGCTGGGCTTCTGGCACTCGCCGATGAATTCAAACGCTGTCCCGAAGAAAACCGCGGACAAATCATCTTGACGACGCACAGCCCGCAGTTACTGGATTACTTCCCGGTAGAGTCCATACGTGTCGTTCAGATTGAAAATCACGCAACTCAGATTGGTCTGCTCGCGTCAGAGCAACTCAGTTCCGTGCGAGACCATTTGATACTCCCAGGTGAGCTTTTGACGGTCGATCCGGCCCGGATGTCGGATCGACTTGAGACGGTGTCCGGATGAAACGAATCGTCTTGTTCGTCGAAGGTGAAGGCGATGTCCTTGCCATGCCAGCATTGCTGGGGCGCTGGCTTGTGGAACAGTCAACCGAGCATCAGTTGGCGGCATTCATCGACTCCAAACCGTTTCGAGTAAAAGGGAGTTACAACCTCACTGGACAAGCCGCAGAGAAATGGACAAATTTCATTCGCGCGGCTTGCAAACGTGCAAACTTCGGCGGAATCTTGCTAATGCTCGATGCGGACAATTTGGAAGATTATGGAAAATGCGTGCGGGATGTGGCGAGGGAACTCGCAGCAGCAGCCAAGACCGTTGGAGCAGGCACGGTATTCTCCGTGGCCGTCGTCTTCTTCCGACAAGAATTTGAATCATTCGCGATTGCGTGTCATCATCTTTTACCCGGACTGGATTTGAAAAAGGGCGGGTCGATACCAGCGGATGTTGAAATCGCTCCACGAGGAGCGAAAGGATGGTTGAATGCGAACCTGAAAGATGGCTACAGCACGACGGGAGATCAAGCTGACATCTCGCGGCACATCGATTTCCCACATCTGAGGCAAATCAAAAATCGTTCGTTTCAGCGTCTCGAAAATGCGATGACACAGTTGCTCAACGCCATCGCAACCGGCCAACATGTTGCGACTCCCAGTTCACCTGATTCGCCCGAATTGGCCGCGCCGTAACATTTCAGGATCGGATTCCCGAATGAGACCATTTTACGAAGTGTCTGTTGTACTTAATGGGCGTGCGAGTGTTGTTTTTTGAAGTGCTCGGCCACTTTTTCCATTGGCACGTGCCAGCCGCAGTCGTCGCAAGCCGGGACGGTCGGGTAACATTTCGTGCAGTAAATCGGGCCGCCGTTCAGGAATTGTTCGACTCGCTTCCGATCCGTTGCAGCTACGCCTTCGCTGGTCATTGGCACGGTCACCACCGATTTGCACTTATCGCAAGGCCGCGTGTTGTGCGTCTCGATTACCGGTTTGAAGTGATCGTGCAACCCGCGCGGTACGACACCGGAACCGATGCACAACGGGCAGGTCATGCCGAACTGCGCGAGAATCGCCTTGCGGATGAAGTCGCTTTTGTTCGGTAAGTTATCGAGGAAGTCGGCGAGGCTCTCCTCGACCTTGAACGCGACGATCTTCGATTTCGGTGACTTGCGGGCCATAAGCAATCGCCTTCGATGCGTTTCTTGTGTGTGTAAGTGTTGTAATTCTAGGTATGACTTTGACAAATCGCAACTAAAAGTGGATGTGAGTGTAGCGAGATGCGATGTGGAAACGCCGATGCGGTGGGACGAATCTCCCCACCGCATCGCGAATGAGTCCGCTCAGTGGCTTACTTCTTGCCTTTGGCGAACTTGATTTCCGTGGCCGTGTCCTTTTCGGCGGTCAGGTCGAACTTGGTTTTGCCTTCCTTCATCTTCTCGAAGCGTGTCAGTGCCTTCTCCGAAGGAACATCTTTATCGCCGGCCTTGAACGTGGTCTTATCTGTGATCTTGTAGGTGCTCTCCTTGTCGCCGTCCTTGACCGTGACTTCCTTCTTTTCCTTGTCGAACTTGACGAACGTCACTTCGCCCGCAAGGACGAGACCGATCGAACAGATCAACGCACAGACCGACAGCATTAACTTACGCATCAGATGAAACCCCTTAAGTTTGAGAACGTCGGCCACAATCCCAACTCGAGCACATTACCCGACCGGGATGAGGACAATATGGCGACACCCATCTCTCATATTGGATGATTGTCGTTGCAATTGGTCAAGTGAAAGATTCGTGAGAGCGTGACTGGGTCCAGTTCTCGCAAACCACTCGCGCCCATTGCCGCGTTCCTGTTAAGATAAACCCCGTTCGACTTGCGACGTTCCGTGAATTCGGGAAAATTCCGCCATGGCAGACTCTCGCATAGCCTTGCGTATCGTTCTCGTTGCACTCGGTGCAACGGGGTTAGTACTCTTTGCCCAAAATCCGCCAGCTACGAAACCCGCGAACCCGACGGGTGGTTACGAGGAAGTCGAAGATACCAATCCGCCTAAAACCAAGAAAGCAGTGCCAATCGATGAAGAAACGCCACTGGTAACGGTGCCGCGCGGCGCATATTACGCTCGAATCGAAGAACTCGCTCGCGCCTCGGTCGATGCCAAACACCCGGCGCTCCGCGAAGTGATTGCGAAATACGTCGTCGCGTTCGATCGCCTCACCGACACCGCCGACGTTACGGTTCGCATTACGCCGATTCCGATCTATCGCCTCGGGAAATTCCCCGACGTGTTCGGCGTGTTCGAGCTGTCCGACCGCAACGAACCCGCTCCTGCACGTCGTTTTGAAGTGACGAAACTCCGCAAGCTCGAGCAGTACGAAGAGATGGTCATCGACGAGGCTGCACGGCTGGCAAACCCGAACGGCGAACCGTCGTTGGTGCCGCATACGGATCGGATCGCGGTGGCCGAACAGTTGCTTGCCTCAGCCGTTTTCTTCTACGATGGTGCCCGCGATCAGAGCAAACGCAAGGGCCGCGAATGGGATCGCGTACGTGCCACCCTCGTCGAACGGCTCGCCGATACGCGGATGAAACGGCTGCAATTGGCATCGGAACGCAAGGATTGGAAGCTCGTTCGCAGTCTCGGTAGTCGCATGGCGACACTGTACCCGACGAACTTGAAACTACTCGAAGACGTCTACGCGGCACGGTTGGCGGAGGCGTTGAACGCGCTCGCGGAGTCCGATCAGGCTGCCGAACTCGAACTCTCTCGCGATCTGCTCGTCGATTTTGAAAGTCGCTTCCCCGGTAGCAAAAGCGCTGCCGCCGAACAGGTTCGCGATGCGTTGAAACAAAAAGCGAAACGTCTGTTCACATTGGCCGAGAAGGCAATCAAGCAGAACGACAAAGATGCGCAGCGGTTGTTGCGGACGATCGAAATCATCGAGCCGAACCACCCCGGCCTGCGCGAACTGCAAGGGCAACTGACGGGGGCTTACAGCATTCTCACCGTCGGCGTGCGGCAACTTCCCGAACTGATGACACCCCTCACGGCACGCACCGATAGCGAACGCTTCGCCGTGGAACTGCTATTTGAACCGTTGCTCGAAGCTCTACCCGACGATCCGCACGGCGTGAAGTACCGACCCGCACTCGCCGACGGGATGCCGAGTACCGGTGGTCTCATTCGCGATTTCGATCTCGTCCGGCAAGCGGGTTGGTCCGGATTGAACCGCGAATACTTCGATGCAGCCGATGTTTCCGCAACGCTGAAAAGCTTGCGACAAGATTTCTCCCACACCTGGACCGCGGACGGCCTCGATTGGTTGACCGAACAAACGCGAGTCGAAGAGCGATCGAAGGTACGCATCCAGTTCGCCGCCGGTCACCCGTACCCTCTGTCTTTGCTCACGACGAAAATACTCCCCGCACGCTGGTTGGCTTCGCAGAATAAGCGGCTCGACGATGCGTTATTCGCACGCCGGCCGCACGGCACGGGGCCATTCCAACTCGAATCGACCGCACAGCCCGGTGCGCCCGTAGTCTTCACCGTGAACCCGTCGTTCGGCCGTCGCCCCGGCCGTCTCGGTCAGCCGTTTATTAAGGAAGTCCGCTTCGTGGACATCAACAAGATCACCGACCCTGCGGTGCAGTTCCGTGCAGGGCAGTTACAAATCGTTCCCGATGTGCCGACGAACGAACTGACGAAATACAGTAGCGCCGATGCGAAACTCACCGGCGTGGCCACGGTCGTCTCGGCGGCGATGAATCGGCAGGTCTACATGCTCGCGGTCAACTTCCACCGGCAGGTCACGCACAGCATTCCGCTGCGTCGGGCGATTGCACACGCCATCGATCGCGAAGAGATTTTGGAGAAGGTCTACCGCGCCGGTTTCCCGCAGTTCCACAAGGCACTCGTCGGGCCGTACCCGGTCGATGCCTGGGCGACGCCCCGCCTGCCTGGGGTGCCATTACCGTCGTTGTTCAATCCGAATCTGGCTCAGGCGAAGTTCGTCGAATATGCGGAGAAATCCGGGGCCGTCACGCTGTCGCTGCTGTTTCCGAACGACGATCCCCGCGCCAGGGCGGCGTGCGATCTCATTCGCAAACAGATCGAAAACGTTGCCGGCGCGACGGTGAAAATCAGCCTGACGCTCGAAGGGTTGCCGAATGCGGAGTTTCACAGGCGGGTCTACAACGAACGCGAATTCGACCTCGCCTACGTCCCGTTCGAGTATCGCGACGACTGGTATCCGTTCGGTCTCGGCTCGTTGCTATCGCCGTCGGCGACCGATGCGGGCGGACGCAACTTCATGCGTTATCCGCCGAAGTCCGCGAAGCCGATGGCCGAGGACGAACTGTTTACGCGGCAGCTCGAAGAAATTCGCCATCACGCCGATTTTCGCGGCAAACTGATCCCGAAATCGCGCGAAGTTCACGAGCGTTTCCTGGCTGCGATGCCGTTCATTCCGCTCTGGCAGCTCGATCGCCACATTGTCGTCGCCACTGGCTTGAAAGTCTTCTTCGACGATGGTGCCGAACCCGCTTTGCCGAAGTGGATACCACCTGCCACGATCTTCGCCGGTGTGTCCCGTTGGCGTCTCGACTAGAAAAATGACAAAATCCGAACCCAGCATTCAGCAGGGGTTGAGCGATGCAGACCGAGTTGCTAAGATACCGACGCGATACCCGGTAGTGTAACGGTAGCACAAGTGATTTTGGTTCACTTCGTCAAGGTTCGAATCCTTGCCGGGTAATTGTTTATTCCGAACTCAAGCCGACTCGTTGCGACGCAAATACACTTTCGAGCCAGTATCACAAGCGTGAACTTGGCGAGGCCGTAATGCCTCTCAGACAATGGAACATTTCACAGCGATCACAGAACAAGGTAAGAGCGAAGGCTCAGGTACGGCGAAATACGCCGTACATTTCGTTCACATACCTTACAACGCCGCTAGCACGGCGTCGCCGACGTCGTTCGTCGTTGCGGTGCCGCCGAGGTCGGGGGTTCGCGTGCGGCCTTCTTTTAGAACTTTCGCCACGGAGTCGCGGATCGCTTTTGCCGCCTTGGCTAACCCCAGGTGATCGAGCATCAGCCCGGCGCTCAGGATTGCGGCCATTGGGTTCGCGATGCCTTTCCCGGCGATGTCCGGCGCGCTGCCGTGGACTGGCTCGAACATGCTCGGGAACGCTTTCGTCGGGTTGATGTTCGCACTGCTGGCGAGGCCGATGCTACCCGTGACGGCGGCGGCGAGGTCGGTGAGGATGTCGCCGAACAAGTTGCTCGCCACGATCACATCGAAGGTTTCCGGCTTGCGTACGAGGTCCATCGCGGCGGCATCGACGAGTAACGGGGCCGATTGCACGTCCGGATAATCCTTACGCACCGCTTCGAACACTTCATCCCACAACCCGAGACTGTACACCTGCGCGTTCGATTTCGTGATGCTCGTCAGTTTCTTGCGGCGCAGCCGTGCGCCCTCGAAGCCGGCACGCAGAATTCGCTCGCAGCCGCGCCGCGTGAACACGCCGGTTTGCACGGCCACGGTATCGGGCGAATTCGGGTAAAGCACGCCGCCGACCGGGGCATATTCGCCCTCGGTGTTCTCGCGATAAACGACGATGTCGATGCTGCCCGCCGCTTTATCCTTCAGGGGGCAAGGTACGCCATCGAAGAGGTACGACGGACGCAAATTGACGTACTGATCGTACTTGCGACGCATCGGCAACAGCAGTTCGTGAACGGTAATTTTATCGGGGACATCGGGGCTGCCGACCGCGCCGAACAGGATCGCATCGTGCTTGGCGAGAACGTCCCAGCCATCGACGGGGAGCATTCGACCGTGCTGCTTGTAGTAGTCGGTGGACCAGGGGAGTTTATTCCACTTGAGTTCGGCATGGTCGTATTTGACTGCCGCCTTCTGGGCCGTGCGGATCGCATGTTCGATGACTTCCGGCCCGATGCCGTCGCCGCCGATGACCGCCACCGTGTGTACTGCCATTGCTACCGTTCTCCGTTTGGGGTATGCCTACACCGCCCGATCGGCGCATTCGGCGTTCCGCGAGCAAACGACGTGTGCGCGGGCGCATTCTGCCGACATTTTCCGATGCCGACTCGACTCGACGCGACTTCCGCGTGCAAAGTGTAGGTGTATGAATTCGCCACGCTTGATTTAGCCGCCCAGGAGGGTGGGTCAAGATGATGCTCGGGAACCGGTATCGCCGAATTGGAATCCTGCTCTGTGCGGTCGTGCTGGCCTGCGCGACCGGTACGGGCTGTCGTTTGTTCGATCGTGCGGGTGGTAGCGGTGGGCGAAGCAGCCTCGGCGACCGCCCCGATCCACTCATGGGTGGCAGTCGCATTCCGGCCACGAATCTGCCCACGGGCAAGGCCGACACCGCCCGTGGTGGCCGCGATCCGCTGATGACTTCGCCCGTAAGCCAGAGCAACGATCTCCCGGACGGCGTGCGGAAAGACCCGTATCGCCCCAGCCGCGAAAGCACCGCTGCGGGCCTTGCCGCCGGTACCCGCATTCCCGACGATTATCCCGACCGCCGTGCCACGGGTAAAACCGCAACGGCCGACTACGATCGCATCGCGAGTGAACTGCGCCGGTTACGTGTGAAGTTCCAGGAACCGACTCGCGAGGGTGGCGAATACGTCGTTCGCGGCGAAGTCCCCATCGGCACCGATGGTTCGATCCAGCGCTACGAAGGCTCCGGCAGCACAACCGGGGCCGCCGCCAAAGAGTTACTGGAACAAATCCAGTCAGGGCGTTAAATCGCCTCTCACAATCGACGTAAGTCACAATTGCGGAGGCTCCAAAACCAATTTTTGGGGTGTTTTTGCGTCTCAAGACGCCACTTATCGATCGCAAATCGCTGATCTGTCTCGGGCGTTTCCGCCGTAACTCGAACCTAAGTTGTGGGTTACACCGATATTCATTCGATTGGCACTCGCCGAAAGTACCGACCGAAAATCGACCGGACGCGACATGAAATCGACCGAGTACGACACAAAATCGACCGACCACGACATTCTCACGACACTTGGAGACACTTTCACGACACTTCGAGACATCACGCAAAAGTCGACTTACGTCGGATCGTCTCCGATTTTTTGACTTCGGGAATTCGCGTGGGTGCCACCCACCGAACGCCCACGGACGAACGTCCGTGGGAACTTCCTCCGTCGAAATCCTCAAGCGCGGATCGATTCCTGAAATCCGAGCTTCTCGAACATCTGGAAAAAAAATCCGTCGCCTCCACGAAAAAGATCTTGCAATCGGCTTCGGCTCCGTTTACCTTCCTTATGCACTCGAAAAGAAGCTGCCGAACGCTGCGAAAGAATGGAAGTGGCAGTTCGCGTTTCCTTCGAGCCAATTCTCGGTCGATCCGCGATCGGGAATCGAGCGTCGGCATCACGCACACGAAGGCTCCGTGAGTCGAGAGATCACCGCCGCCGTGAAGCGATCCGGTATTGCGAAGCGGGCGACCAGCCACTGTTTCCGCCACAGCTTTGCGACGCACCTGTTGGAGGCGAGCTACGACATCCGCACCGTGCAAGAACTCCTCGGCCACGACGACGTGAGTACCACGATGATCTACACGCATGTTTTGAACAAAGGCGGCCGGGGAGTCAAGAGCCCGCTAGACGTGTGAGGTGAATTCAGGGCGGGCGAGAATCGGCGCGCGGTACGTTAGTGGGATAGGCCGCGCGGGATTTCGATGTGCGTTCCGACACAACCGCTGAGATGATCGGCGGTTAGACCGATCCGGACGTTCCGGAGCGGGCACCGGGATAGGTCGCGCACGCGCGGCTTAATAACAAGTTCGGAAGCGAAGACGCGGGGATTCTAAACCAACTCAAAGGAGCGAAACATGTCTGACCAGACCGGATGGCGGTGGTGTAAGAACTGTCAAGGGCTATTCTTCTCTGGGAACCCAACCCAGGGGATTTGCTTTGGTGCCAACCCGCACGACGGCAGTGCTAGCGGCCATTACGTCATGCAGTTCGGTGAGGGTCGTGCCGATAGCCAGCCGCAGGGAGGGTGGCGGTGGTGTCATCAGTGTCAGGGGATGCACTTCTCTGACGCGGCGAGCGACGTGTTCGGCGAGGGTGCCCGGAGGATGTGCTTCGCCACTCTCTTTAGCGGTGGCCCTCCACCAGACGGACACCACGACCCCAGCCAGAGCGGGCATTACGTAATGGAGTTCGGTGAGGGCGGCCCCGACGCCCAGGGCGGGTGGCGGTTCTGTAAGAAGTGCTTTGGGCTGTTCTTCTCCGGGAATACGGACCAGGAGCACTGTCCGACCGGCGGCAAGCACGACGACAGCAAGAGCGGGCACTACGTCATGAGGTTCCAGCGGGATGTCGTGATCATCACATACGACCAAGTCGGGGCTTGCAACGGGTACCGTCAGACCACCGGCCCGGGAGGGTCCGGGCCGCATCACACGGTGAACGCGGGGCCTAACGCCGCGATGGTCGCGTTCCGGGTCGTTACCATCGACAACTCTGGGAATAGTAGTGACTTCAATTTCGATCCCGGTCGGTTCTTTGTCAACCAAGATCCCCGGGCGTTCGTGAAGATAAACCTGTCGCTGGCTGATGACTTGGGCGTTTTCACGTCTATCCCGACCACCGTTCCGAAGGGAACGAGCCAGGGGAACAACGGGATCATGGTCGCCATAGTATCGACAGCCGCCACCAACGGATCGTTGGAGGCGAACGAGACCAGCTACTTTCTGTTGTTCGACGCCGTTCCGGGTGATCCCATCATCCTTCTAGTGAAGAGGAATGCGGATCGGACGAGCTTCCCGAATACGGAAAACTGCCTCGCCATCCAGTTCTGATGCTGAACGTGCAGAACGCGATACGGAGAGTAGTAAAACACGCCGCCCCAGGAACTTCTTTTGGCGGGGGCGGTAACCTGCACTTGTGACCGGTGCTCTGCGATGCCTTCGGCGCGCACCGGTTGCGCGGGCCGTCCTTGAATTTTGCAAAGCAGCATCGCATTCCGAATTGTCAATTCTGTCTCGACACTCGTCACAAGACGGTAGCGCACGCGGCCCGCGTGTGAATTTTTTCACGCGGGCCGCGTGAGCAACCGGCGTGCGGTGGACTTCGTAGCCCAACTCCTTCGCGCGGCGGTGGAAGCTCTTCTCTTGCCGCGCGCGTTCTTGATCCGCGTACTCGGCTTCGGTCTTTTTCATGTACTCGACGCCGTATCGCATCAGGTTGTACAAGATGCGTGCGAGCTTGTGCGCCGTCGCCGTGATCGCCTTCGGCGCGCCCAGCCGCGAGCGCTGCCGACGCAGATATGCGCCGAGATAACTCTTACTTCGCATCAACGACCACGCCGCCAGACGCAGCGTGTAGGCGGCGCGACCTTTGCCGCGGAGGCTTTGCGTAGCGAAGCGCGGGGGGCGAACTCACCTGAAAATCACATTGCGATCCGATACATCGTGCCACGCGCTTCGCTCCGAAGACTACGCGGCGCGGCTTAACCCACACACCAACCGTTGCACTCGCTGTTTCGCTCGATTGCCTCTTCCAACTGATGGCCTGTCCGGGTAAACTTTACGCATACCTGCCGTCTGCTGCCTACGAGCCACTTTCACATGATGACGTTTACTGTACTCGCACTCTCTGCGTTTACGACACTTGAGGCTGCGAAGAAGCCGGTGCCGAAACTCGCGATCAGCGGGTTGGCGTACGCCATTACGGTGCCGGACCTTTGCATGTATCGGTACCGTACGAGCACGCCGTCCGAGGAGTGCCAGAAGTTCTGCGATCAGGGCTTCGGCTACTATTACTCGTACGTTTGGATCGAAGCCGTTCGCCACTTCGAGACGGCACTTCAGCACGACCCACAATGCGCGATGGCGTGGCTCGGATTGCACAAATCGCTCGAAAAGTGGGGTAAAACCACCGCGAAGCCATTGCCGTACTTCGCGGCGTTCGGCACGGTGATTCAGCCAAAACTACCCGACAGCATCGCGAAAGCGCCGCACGATTACGCGCTCGAAATGGCGAAGCAACTGTTGCCGAAGGCGAGCCACCGCGAAGGATTTTTGATTACGGCGAAGCTACAAGAGAAAGGCATGTTGCCGGGCGTCGGCGACGAACGCCGCAAGAAAGCCCAGCAAACGCTCGACGAACTGCTCGCGATTTACGAAGACGACGAAGAAGGCTGGTTCGCCCGCGCCCAACTCGGCGACGGGACGCACGGCGCGATCCCGTTCTACAAGGCACTGCTGCGGTTGAACCCGTACCACCCCGGTGCGAATCACGAACTCGTTCACACCTACGAGAACGTCCGCCGCCCCGCGCTCGGCTGGCCGTACGCCGAAGGCTACATTCGTTCGTCGCCGGGGTTACCGCACGCATTCCATATGCAGGCCCACCTCGGGATGCGCGTCGGTAAATGGGCGAAGACTACCGATTATTCGTGGCACGCGATCGAACTGCAACGCGACTATCACAAACTCCAAAACGTGAAGCCCGACGAAGACCATCAGTTCAGCCATCACCTCGAAACGCTCACGCGCAGCCTCATTCACGATGGCCGTTTCCGCGAAGCGAAACAGATCCGCACCGAGTGCGTGGGGTACAAATACCACTACCGCCAAGAGTGGTTTCGCATGGCCACGAGTTTGCAAGACTGGGCCGACGCCGAAGAACTCGTCGGCAAGCTACGCAAGGGCGACAAAGCCACCGCCGCGTACTTCGCCGCGATGCTGGCCATCGAGCGCGACGACCTCGTTCGCGCGACAGCCGAGATCGACACGATGCAACATGCGAACCAATCGAAGCGCGGCGAACGGCAACGCGAACTGCGGCTCTGGGAAGCGCAAGGCCGCTACGCCTGCAAGACCGGCAACGGCGAGGCGGGCATCAAACTGCTGAAACGAACGATCGACAAAACGAAAGATGACTACGCCCATCATGCGTGGGGTGGCGGCGCGTACTTTATGGAATCGTGGGGTCGCGGGGCGCTCGATGCGGGCCAACTGATCGAGGCACGCGAAGCCTATCAGGAAGCGCTGGCGCACGACTCGGGGAGCGTTCGCGGCGCGCTCGGCATGTGGGCCGTCTGCACGCAAAGCGGCGAACCCGAGGAAGCCGCCCGCTACCTGAAACTCGCGCAACGCTGCTGGCAGCGCGCCGAAAGCAGCGACTTCGAGCGACTCAAAGCCAGCTTCGCAGGAAGCGCAGGAGCAAGCGGGGCGAGTGCGCGGCTAAAGCCGTGAGGTGCAGGATTGGGTGGAGATCTGGTCTTGCTTTTGGCCATGGTGTATTTCAGAATTGCGGAAGTGAAAAGTGTCCGCCGGGAGTGTCGGCACAGACACAGCCGTCCCAACGGGATCAACTCAGGACATCCTTACGAATCGAAGTGAGAGCATGACTTTTCAGTTTTCTTTTCCAACCGCTGTGTTGTTCGTCGCCGTTCTGATCGTGACAACATCGGGCGAATCCCAGTCGCAGACCAAGAAGACTGATCCCACAAAAAAATCCGATCCGGCGAAAAAGGTAACGCCTCCCAAGGCGGAACCGCCGAAACCGACGACGAAAGCGGTTCCCGAGGTTTATGTCATCCTGGCGAATGCCATTTCAAACTCCTACGTCAATTACAGACCCAATCCCGAACACTACGACACCACTCAACGCGAAAAACTGGCCGCTGGAACTCCTTTTTTCCTCCAAGTAGTCATGGCGACCGCCGACTTGGAACAGGCAAAACATCCGGCAGTCGTAGCAGCACTCGCTCAGATCAAAGAGGGTATGGCGAAAGCAAAGGAAAAAAACGACGCCATCCGAAAAGATGTGGGGATCGCCGATGACCGGCTTGCCGGCATTTACAGTGCGGCCGAACGCGGCGAATTCAAGGGTAAGGTCGAACGAACCGAAATCGTCCGCAACAGTGACGGCACTACCCGAATGGTGACGAAAAGCCAAGAGGTTGATAACACCATGATGGCAACCATGTTTGGGAAAGCCCTCAACGGGATGACGCGAGCAACCGCCGAACGCAATATACTCCGACAGACAGCCTTTGCTATGGAACAATCACGGATTTCGGCCTGGAACGTGTTGTTGCCGCGTTTAAAGAACATCTATAAAAACGACGCGAAACTCGGAAACACGTTGAGTTTCAAGATCGTCCCGCCCGACGAAAAGTCCGGTACAAAAACACGGTTCATCGCTCGCAACGAGGGCAAAACCACGCTGACCAATGTTACGTTGATTCTCGAATTGGTCCACTTCAGCACAGCGCCGGAAACTACGTCATTACGAGTGGTTTTTATCCCGAATCTGGAAGGGGGAAGTTCCATCGAACTTGCACCCGACCTAATCCGGAACTGCTTGACGGAAGAGTACTCGATGGGCCGACCGATCGAAGCGGAGCCGAACATACCTCGGGTGAGGGAAAAACCGACGATTAAGAATTTCCAATTCACATTAGGTGGGGTTGGAGGAATCGTGGAACTCAAGAGCACAATCTACACCGAACAAGGCAACCAGCCGGAACGTTCGCTCAAATTTCCCCGCCAGGCCGAAGAAGGTGGAGAGTGGGAGATCGAATCGCTTTATCGGATAATGAGCATGTTAATTAAGGATTCGAATTCGAAGATTGCGACTCCCAAAGAAGCCTTCGCACGGATTGTCGGTAACTGGGGTGAACGCGTCAGTCGTCGGATTCCGAAGTTTCTCCCAGCCGATTCCGAGTCGGTCAAGAGGGCAAAGCTGGCACTCGAAAATCCCGATGAATTCTATCAGGACTGCGTGAAACGAGCCGATAAGTTGGCGGCGAAAACCATCGTGCCGGGAGCTATGTATAAGGGAGACTGGAAGTTAATTCGTATTACGGACGACCCGGAACCGACCCAGATTTCCAGAGGGGAACTGATTGTTCGCATCGAGACGACGAACCCGGAAACGAACTCGGTCACTATCTCCGTTTTCGACCCCGCGAATCCCGAACGTCTCTTGCATCGTTCCGGTCGCGTTCAAACGGCAATCGATGGAACAAAAGAACTCTATTTTGCCCGCGCGATCGCTGCTGTCGATCCTCGGGATAGGAGGAATGTGCCTTCGGTCGCTCAACAAGCTCAGCAGCGAAGGGAGTCCACTCCAATCCGTCCAGTAGATAAGGCGTCAGTGAGGTTCATCTCTTCGAACCCGATCTTCACACTGGTCCTCGAACAATCCAAACTGACGGGTGAGGCCAATTTTCTCGACGATCAATTCTTGATTTCATTGAAGCCCGTGTCCGATCCGGAACTCGCCAAAGCGTTGACGCTGGCCACGAAGAAAGAACAGGAATCGATCGCTCTGGCCGCCCAGAAAAAACAGGAGCTGATAGTACTGGCTGCCCAGAAAGAACGTGATTTTTACACCGAGTTGACGACTGTCGTCTACGAGGGTGAATGGCAATTGGCTTTCGACAAAAGTATCTCGACGCGGAATAGCCCGATGGGTATGTTCGGGTCGAACAAGGAACTGGCGAGTCCCGATCAATACCGAGGAAAGACGACACTGCGTTTTGAAGGTATCAAAGCGGAAACCGGTGAATTCACTGCAGTCTTCACGGCACCGATGCAAGGCTCAGTTGTCCTTCGACGTCCGGGTTCGATCACCTCTCCCGTTACGGGGAAGCGGATTTATGAAATGAAATCACTTTTAACGGCTGATAGTATCAAGCGAGTTTCCGAACGAGCACTCTTCGTGAACACGTTCACAAAGAATTTTACACTCGAGGAAGTGGATCTGCGGACAGCCACCGGTCCTTTGATGCTTGAAGGCGACGGTAAAGGCCTTATCGGAAAACTCAAACCGAGCTATGCAGATCCCAAAATGATCTGGCTCGATTTAAAGCTAGAACGTGTTGCGAAACCCTGAGCGATGCGATGAGTCCGGTGTTAGCCTTCGCGATTGTTACGAAAGTTCACCCCACAGCGCTGCGCCGAACCTTCGTCATCGTTTCGCGAGTTCTTCGTCCAATAGCTTTCGCACGACGTCGTTGGCTGCGCCTTTGTTGTTCTTCATGACGTGGCCGACCATCGCCATTTTTGCCGCGTCTTTGCCGGCTTTAAAGTCGGCGAGTGCTTTCGGGTTGGCCGCAATCGCGACTTTGACCGCTTCGCGAAGGGCCGTATCGTCGAACTCCTTCACACCCGCCGACACCTTTGCGTTTTCGACCGTCGCGCCCGTTTCGAGGATGATTTTGAAGATGTCGACGCGGTCTTGCTTGTTCAGGCTGCCAGTCTTTTGGATGAAGTCTGCGTAGGTGCTCGCCGTTACGGGGAAGGCGTCGATCTCTTCTTTGCGGTCGGTTAAAGCGGGGAAGACGAGGTCGCTGATGCGGTTCGCAGCCATCTTGCCATCGCCGACGATCTTCGTCACCGCTTCGAGATACGCGACCGTTTTGCGGCCCTTCGCAACGAACACTTCGGCATCGTACGGCGACAGCCCGTACTGCGTTTGCAACCGCAGGCGCTGGGCTTGCGGGAGTTCGCCCATCGTCGCGCGGATCGCGTCGAGTTGGGCTTCGGTCACGATCACCGGCACCAAGTCCGGTTCGGGGAAGTAGCGATAATCGGCGGCGTCTTCCTTGTGCCGTTGCACCTCGGTGCGGCCCTTCGCGTCGTCCCAACCGGCGGTCGTTTTCAGGTACTTGTCGATGCGGTAGTTCGCCGGGTCTTTTTCGAATTCCTCGAACTGGCGCTTCGCTTCGTAGACGATCGCACGCCCCACGGAACGGAAGCTGTTGAGATTTTTAATCTCCACGAGTGGCGTGGCGGCGTAGCCTTTTGCCTCGCCTGTCATCGGCACGTGAATGTTCACGTTGGCATCGCAGCGCAGGCTGCCCTCCTGCATTTCGCAATCCGAAACGCCGAGTTCGCGGAGCAGCAACCGCACTTCATCGAGGTACGCCATCGCTTCTTCGGGGCTGTTCATTTCGGGTTGTGAAACGATCTCCAGAAGCGGCGTGCCGGTGCGGTTGAGGTCCACGCGAGTATCGCCGCCTCGCCCGGTTTCATCGTGCGTGTTTTTGCCCGCGTCTTCTTCGAGGTGCGCGCGAATGATGCCGATGCGCTTCGGCGTGTAGCCCTTCTTCGGGTCCGGGTGGACGTTGATATCGAGGAAGCCTTCGTGGCTGAACGGCAAATCGTATTGGCTGATCTGGTAGTTCTTTGGCAGGTCCGGGTAGTAGTAGTTTTTGCGGTCCCACTTGGTGAAGCCGGGCTTCTCGCCGGGGTGCGTGGCGATCTGGCAGTTGAGCGCCATCGCGGCCTTCAGCGATAGCTCGAACGCCTTGCGGTTCATGACGGGCAGCGAGCCGGGCAGCCCGAGGCAAACGGGGCAGACGGCCGTATTCGGCGGCAACCCGAACTGATTCGGACAGCCGCAGAAGAGCTTCGTCTTCGTCAGCAATTGCACGTGAATTTCCAGCCCGATAACGATCTTGTACGGCTCGGCCATGACGGTTCCTTCTCCGGATCGCGTAGACTACTTTGTTAAGTCTATTGCCGAAGCGGTTAGCGGGCATCGAGTCGCGCCGAACTCTTGCCGTTGCGGTTCCGTAGAATGATGGCGGTTATCTCTACTCACTACGAGGATCGCGTTCATGCGAATTTTGCTATCGGCGGCGCTGTTAGCGTTCGGCATATCGGCCTGTTCGAGTGCCACGGAGAAAAAAGAGGCCGCGAAACCGGCTGCGGCCAAGAAGCTCGGCATCGGCGATGCGGCCCCGGCACTCAAGGCAAATGTATGGCTCAAGGGCAGCGAACTCAAAGGCTACGAGCCGGGCAAAGTCTATGTGTTAGACTTCTGGGCTACCTGGTGCGGGCCGTGCATTTCGTCGATGCCGCACGTCGACGAACTCGCTCGAGAGTACAAAGAGAAGGGCCTCGTCGTGGTCGCGGTCACCAGCCTGGACGATCGCGGGAACACCCTCGAAAGCGTCAAAGAGTTCATCAAAAACAAGGCGGATAAGTATCAGTTTTCGTTCGCATTTTGCGATACGGACGACGTCGAAGATGCGTTCATGCGGGCATCGGGTCAGAACGGCATTCCGTGTTCGTTCGTTATCGACCAGGCCGGGAAGATCGCGTTCATCGGTCACCCGAGCGAACTCGACGATGTGCTACCGGAGATTTTCGCGGGTACCTGGAAGGGCCAAGCGAGCGTCGATGCCATTCAGAAGATCCAAGAAGAATACGATGCCCTGATCGGTCGCGTCGAGACGGCTGTCGAGAAGGCCTCCAAAGCGAACGAGGGCAAGGAAGAGAAGGTCGTCGACAACGCGATACGCGATGCCGTGGCCGTGGCTGCCGCTAGTTCGCTGAAAGATTTGCCCGAGTTCGAGAAGAAGTACCCGCACCGAGCGAAAAAGACGATGTTCGTGGTTCAGAAAATTCAAATGGCAATGCAAGCTCGCGACATGGACACCGCGAAAACGATCTCGGACGCCTTCTTCATCGAGTCGGTCGCGAAGAAGGACAAAGGCAGCATTAGCTTCGTCGCGCGGCTCTGGAGTTCGAAGGGACTGAACCCGGATCGCAAGCACGCCGACCTGGCCGCGAAGGCCGCCGACGAGCTGCTTCGAGTCGATGCCGACGGTGGAATCTCCCCGCTGATGGTGGCCGCCCAAGCCTATTACGCCGCCGGTCAGAAAGAGAAAGCCCAAGCCGCCGGCGACAAAGCGATCAAGCTCGCCGGGGATAACAAGAAGCAGAAGGAAGGCATCGAGAAAGCCCTCAAGACATTTATGGAGTGACGATCGCTTTTCGAGCCGGATGGCGGATTTCCCGCCACCGGTGCGATTTTTCTACGATGCCGATGGCTATGCAGATTCGCCGACAACCGCTAAAATCAATTTGCGAATCCGACGCACGCTGAGGCCACGCCGATGAGTATGCCAGGCACGATCTATCCCACGACGAAGCCCGAAGAACGTACCGATACGCGCACGGAGCGACAGCCGCCGTACGCGATTATCTTGCACAACGACGACGTCAACACGATGGAGTTCGTCGTCGGCGTGTTGCGAAAAGTCTTCAGTTTCACGGTCGAAAAGTGCGTGCAACTCATGCTGGAAGCCCACGAAAAGAATCGCTGCGTCGTCTGGGTCGGCGCACTCGAACTCGCCGAACTCAAGGCGGACCAAATCCTCAGTTGCGGCCCAGACCCGGATCGCAGGCGCGACGGAGCCGAGCCACTTCGCGTCAGCGTCGAACCCGCAGCATGAGCGGTCGGCAATCCGCTTGCGTACGACGGTAGCAGAAACAGGAGACTGACAAACCCCGTTCGCCAAGAATGGGAAAATCCGACAACCACACGAATGCGGTCAAGTAAACTGTTCGACATGAGGAACAGCGTCACCCCCGACCGCGATGAGTGCATCGAGCAAGCGTACTTCTTTCGCATGTGCCGCGAACGGATTGCGGACAACATCCCCGCACAGGAAATCCTCGCTCGTGCCGACGAGGAACTCCTCGCCACGACGAAGCTGCCGATGGCGGTGCAATTCCTGAGTGCCGAGTTACGCCATACGGGGTTGCTCGCAAGTGGTTTCGCCCGGTTGCCGCACTACTTCACGCCGTTTCAAACCTTCGTAGTCGCGCAAGCCGAACTCGACGGACGCAAGTTCTCGATGCCCGCCGCTTTCCTCGTTCTCGAACGGGAAGCCGCGTACAAAGCGAACCAGCCGACGCCACCGGGTTTGTTCGTCTTTCACTTCGAAACGATCGCCCGCAACCGCCTCGGATACGACGACGGCTTGAAAGCCTCCGCCGGCGATCCGTTCTTCGATGGTTACTGGAGCGATTACATCGATCTGGTGAAACGCCAGGTCGGCACGTTCGATTTCAGCGACTTGGTATACGTGCGTTCGGAGTTGTACATCATCGATCAGCGGCGTTCGCGTCCGAACTACGAACCGCCGGTGCCACCGTTGTTTGCCGAGAAAGAAGGGAAGATCGCAAAAGCCAGCCGTGGGCGCGACCCGTTGTTCCTGTTTGCGGCACTGCAACGACAACTCGGTTACCCCGAGGTGCCGAAGCCGAGACCCCGCGATGATATTTCGACGCAGTTGGAGATGCTGAAAGTGAAGTTCCGCGACATGGACGCCCGGTTACGCATCGCGGAGTCCGAACTTCGCGGGACTTTCGACCCGATGAAGTTCGGCAAACCCGAGATGTTCCGCGATATTAAAGACGGCGAGTAATCACGCCGACGGACGGACGCCGCGGAAGGTTTCGAGGACGTCCTGAAGATCCTGTGTGATGCAAACTTCGTCGTCGAGGAAATCTTTGAGCCAGATGAAGTTGAGCCGTTGGCCCAACGCGACGAGCGGCAGCAGATCGCCGAGCCGAACGCGAACGCTCGGGTCTTGCAGCGGATCGACTTGGTCTCGTTCGTCTGGCGTGCGATACACCCGCAATTGTGTGACCATGATGCAACCTCCTGCGTAAACAAAGGGTCGCTAATCCACGACCCGCCCCATGCAACCCGAGCCTTACCCCCGTGCCGGATTGCGATACTTCAGGTTTCGACTTGCGTAGTGGATCGACTTCAGCGCAATTTCACGAACTGAGCGAAGCGCGACCGATACTCGGTAAAATATGCCGTATTGGAAAGTTTCTTGCACGACCGGCAACCTTGCCCGTTGTAGCGACTGTAACGGCCAGAGGGCGACAATGCGAACGACGTATGCGGTACTCGGAGCCGGTGGCTGGGGCACCGCCGTGGCGATTCACCTCGCGAAACGCCCCGAACACACGGTGCGACTGTGGGCGCACACGAAGTCATCCGCCGACGCATTGCGTAATCATCGCGAGAACGTGCGCCAACTACCCGGCGTGACGATCCCCGAAACGATCGCGATCCACGACGACCCCGCCGAAGCGACGCGGGACGCCGACACCTGGATCATCGCCATTCCCACCGCGTATCTGCGGACGACGCTCGCCCCGTTTACGGCACTCGCGAAACCGAACCTGCGGGCCGTCAGCCTGACGAAGGGCATCGAAGCCGACACGTTCCTTCGGCCAACGGAGATACTGACCGAGTTGCTACCCGGTTGCGCGACTGCCGTGCTGAGTGGGCCGAGCCATGCCGAGGAGATGGCGCGCGGAATGCCGACGTCCGTAGTGATCGCGAGCCGCGATGCCGAGTTCGCGGTCGACACGCAACGCGCCTTTGGGACCGACCGCTTCCGCGTCTACACGAACCTCGATGTGAAAGGCGTCGAAATCGCGGCGGCGCTCAAGAATGTGATCGGCATCGCCGCGGGGTTGTGCGACGGGCTGGGTTTCGGCGATAACGCAAAGTCGGCATTGCTCACGCGAGGAATCGTCGAAATGACCCGCTTCGGCGTGGCGCTCGGTGCGGACCCTGCGACCTTCGCAGGGCTTGCGGGCATCGGCGATCTCATCACGACGTGCTTCAGCAAACATGGCCGGAACCGACGCGTCGGCGAACGACTCGCGAAGGGCGACACGCTCGAACAAATACTCAGTGGGCCGCAAGTCGCCGAGGGTGTGACCACCGCACGCAGCATCGAGCAACGCCGCGTGCAGATGGACCTCGATCTGCCGATCATGTCCGGTGTCTACGCGGTGCTTTACGAAAAGAAGTCGCCATTGCTGGCGGTACAAGATTTGATGTCCCGCCAAATGCGCGGCGAAGATGCGTTCGATTCGGCGATCAAATCGGCCCACTCGCTTCGGTGAGAACGGCGGCGATCGCCAGAACTTCGGGTGTGGCGAGCGGGCGGGGGAGCGGGCGGCATTCGACGAGCGTGATGACTTCGCCTTCTTGAACGATTTTGCCGTCCTGGTTGACGATCGAACGATGCCAGACGATTTCGCCGCGTTTGCCGCGGCCACGAAGCGTTTTCTCGACGACTTTGGTGCGAGTGTGAACGGTGTCGCCGGGGAACACCGGAAGGATGAACAGCCAGTTTCGCACGCCGAGAAGCGCAATCGTACGGACGGGGGGCGAAAGGACGCTCAGGCCGCTGGCGATGCAGAACACGCCGATGCCGTGGGCAATCGGCCTACGAAATGGCGTACTGGCGGCGAATTCGTGGTCGATGTGAATCGGGTTGAAGTCGCCGCTGAACCCTGCGAAGTTCACGATGTCGGTTTCCGTAACCGTGCGACCGCCCGATTCCCATTCCTGGCCGACTGACATGTCGTCGAAGTAGAGGTGATTCTCGGAATAACCCATCTCGGCCTCAGCAGTACGCAGGTTCGTTCGCTTCTATCCTAGCAATTCGGTTGTATACTTCCCGCCTTCACGAACAAACGGGGTCGAATACCGATTTCGCCGATTTCAACCCGATGTCTGCGGCAGAAGCGGTACGGGTTGCCGATCCTCTCCAACGGGACGCACTCCCACGTAAACGACTTCGGCATCCGTCACGGAAATCGTTTCCGAACCGCGTTCCGCAACCACGTCGATTCGCATCGTGATCGAGGTCCGCCCGATGCGTACGACCGTCGCGAGGAACTTCACCACATCGCCGATCAGCACCGGCTTCTTGAACTCGACGCGATTGATCGCCACCGTCACGAACTGCGCGCCCTTCACGCCGCCACGAAGTTCGACTTCGCGCCGTGCGGCAATCGACCCCGCCATGTCGATATGGCTCAAAATGACGCCGCCAAAGATCGTCCCGAACGGGTTCGTGTCCTTCGGCATCATCACGACTTGAATCGCAAGATACGGTTCGTTCACAGGTCGCTCCTCGGTTCGCGTTTCAGGGACAACCACCGCACCACGTCATTTACGAACGGGTGGTCGGCGGGTTCAAATTCCAGCGTGTGGTGCGCATCGGCGTAGTCGATGATCGTGCGCGATTTGGCGGCGAAGTTCAGGAACAACTTCCGCGTTCGCACGTTGTCGATCACGCGATCTTGCCCGGCCAGTAGCAACAGTGTCGGCACGGTCACTCGTTTGATCGCACGCTTCAAATACAGGTCCAACGACACGCTCGAGAACAAAAATCGTGCGGTCGCTTGTCGCAAACCGAAGCGATCCGTTTCGACGAACGTCTGCCATTCGGGCGACGACGTGAAGTAGTCCGGGTCGTTGAGCGGGATCGGGAACAGTTTCGTCGGGTCGCGGAGTCGCGCACGGGTGACCGCCACCCGTTGCAGGAATGGCGAGGCGATTTTCGGGCACAACCCAGGGCACAACATCACGAGCGAATCGATCAGCCCCGGTTTGCGGTACGGCAACCCCGCCGCGAGTTTGCCACCCCACGATATGCCCGCCAGATGGATCGGCAGCCACGCTTTCTCTTGTCGCAAGTTCAACAAAAACTCGCTGACATCGTCGAACAGTCGGCGAAAATTCGGCGCGTCGCCACGCCGCGACGTGTTCAGACCGCAACCGCGCCGTTCGAGGAAATAGACTTCAAAACCTGCTGCCGCAAACTTCGCACACGACCGCGTATACCAGCCGCCGTGGCTGCGAATACCGTGCAAAAACACGATCCGCCCCATCGGCCGATCGACGGGAAGGTAACGCCGATAGTACCAAACGTACCCATCGGATGAACGGAACGTGCAGAGCGTCGCATCAACCAACGACGACCTCCCGCCGAACCGTTGCGGCTGTCAGTTTCGCGGCGTCGATCGTTGCCCCGGTGCCGGATCCGATCAACATTGGTGCCCAACCGCCGCGGCGAAACGTGATGTCTTCGTGGCTCAATGTTTCGCGAACGAGGTGCCGATCGTACGAACCTTCGAGGTAGCGAATGCCCTTTACGCTCGTCGCGAATTGCCGCCCCGCTGCCGACAGAATCGCCGTCTCGCCGACTTGGCAGCCGAGTTGATAGCCGAGGTTATTTCGTACGGCTAATTGCGCCAATCGCAGACTCGGGATGAACCCGCCACACTTCGAGAGCCGGATGTTGAATAGATCGCACCAACCGCCCCGAATCGCCCGTTCGGCATCGACTTCGCCGCACAGCGATTCATCGAGCATGATCGGCGTATGGATCTGTTTGCGAATCGCGGCCAGCGCTTCGACCGCTTCGTGCGGGATCGGTTGTTCGACGCTCGTGATGCCGAACGCTTCGAGTGCGTGAATCTTCGCAACCGCGTCTTCGGCGGTCCACGCCTCGTTCGCATCGACGCGAAGATCCATCGCTTTCCCTACGCGACTGCGGATGATCGCCAGCCGTTTCGCGTCGTCTTGCCCTGCGATGCCGACCTTCACTTTGATTTGATGGAAGCCGTAAAAGCGCATTCCCCACGACAGCACCCGTGCCTTCCAGCCCTTCGCGGACAGGATCGCCCCGCTATACTGCACCCGCTCTTTCGGCTCGTAAAGTTCCGGTGCCAACAACTTGGTGACGTGCATGAGCGGTTCGCCGAAGCATCGACCGTAGGCATCGAGGATCGCCAGTTCCACGGCACACCGGGCCGCATTCCCCTGGCAACGCCGGTCGTCGCCGGGAACGTCGTTTAGGTGAAATCGCTCGGCGAGATCGACCGCTTCGGCGAAGTTTTGCACCGGTTGCAGTTGGCTTTTTAAATCGCTTTGCTGAACGAGCGACATCGCAGTGTCGATCGTCTCGCCGGTCACGTAGTCGCGCGGCACGCCTTCGCCGTAACCGATGGTGCCATCGCCGAGGACGCAGCGCACGACGAGGTTGTCGGTTTCGGTGCGGGAATGCGAGGCGTGCTTGATCGGCTTGCGGAGCGGAATGCGGACGTGATGAGCCGAGAGTTCGACGACGCGCATACGATTTCAGCCTTTACGGGCGGGTGTGTCGCGTTCCGTCGCACCGGCGACGAGGCGTTGGACGCCCTCCCGCGCGAGCCACAACCCCATGACCATGAGTAGGGCCGCACTGAAAACCGGCAACAGTTGGAACCAACGCCGTTCGGCGAACTTCGTCGCACCCGCCCGATGCGCCAGCACGACCCCGACTCCGAGCGCCACTAACACGACGGCCAACCCGATGCTAAACGCGATGAGCAGTGGCACCGCAAACGCCAACCGGCCCGCCGAGATCGCGACGAACAACAGCATGACCGCATCCCAACACGGGATCAGCCCGCCACCGAGGCCGAGGAGAATCACCCGCAGCCAGCCGAACGATTTGGGAGGCGGTTCCGGTTCGTGCGTGTGATCGCAATCGGGGCCGTGATGGTGGTGCCCCGCACCGAAGTGAACGTGATCGGCTTTGCCGCGAATGCGCCGCGAAAGCAGCCACATGCCCGCGAGCAGGATCAGCATTCCCCCCGCAAACTGGAGCCAGCCTTGCGCCGTTTCGGGTACGCCATCGCGGTAGCACCACCAGAGTATGCACGCCACGCCGATCACCGAACCGGTGTGTGCGAGTGTCGTCGTGATGCCCAAAACGAGCGCGTGTCGCATCGTGCCGCGTTCGCCGACGAGGTACGCCGCCACCAGCGTTTTGCCGTGCCCCGGCGTGAAGGCGTGCCCCATTCCGAAGACGAACGCCGCGAGCAATAACACACCCACGCCGGAGGTGGAATCGAACAACGCCGTCAAGCCACGATCGAGCAAATCCGCAACGAGGCCAGGCTTCTCGCCGCTGACTATGACCGGTTCGCCAATCGTTACGGGTGCTTCCATTGCCACGGGTTTTGCGGTAGCGGGTGCTTCGATAATCGCGGAGGCGGTACGCAGCTTACGCTCTTCGCCGGGCTTCAAATCGAGTTGCGATTTCCCGCGCAGGCCGCCGGGTTCTTCGAGATCGTGTACCGTTAAACCGGGTTCGATATCGCACGTCAGCGCGATCTTCCCCGGCTGTCCGTCGTAGTTGAGGTCTTCAAAGCGGAACTTCGCTCGCACGCCATGAGGTGGCGAAATGTCCGCACGAAACTGATAGCGAAGCCGGATGTGATTATCGCCCTCGAACTCGATCTCGACCGGCTTATCGAGCCGGAACTTCAACACTTTGTCGTCCAGGGACGCGATCAGTTCATCGGCGAGGTACGTCGCCTTTTTCTTCGCGTAAACCGGCACGTAATCGCTGCGGATACTTTTGACGTTTGCGGTGTCGCTTGCCTTCAGGAACGTATTGCCGTCGATCATCATCGTCATCGCGTTGCATTCGACGGTGTACTTGACGACCGTGCCAACCGCCGAGATGCGAACGTGTACCGTGCGATCGCACCGCAAGTTCGGAAACGGGTGCGCCATCGCAGGCCACGCGATGGCGAACAGCAGCAGCGATAGGATTGCGCGAGTCATAATGGAAGTATATCGCCTGTCGATCACTTCTTCGCGTCGAACTTCGGCAAGTCGGCGGGTGGCTTCACCGAGTCGTTTTTTCGCTCGATGGTTTCCTTGAGTTTCGTCGTCGTGTTTTGCGTGTCGCCGCCTGTGATGAGGTAGAACCCGGCTTCGTCACCACCGGCGTCGATGTTCGTGACGGGGTTCGCATCGGCGGTGAAGCGAGATTTGGTAATCGCTTTCCAGTCGCCGCCTTCGGTCTTCACCCAGCCGTTGCCGAAGTGCGCCTTGCGGGCTTTCGTCGTCGAGATTTTATTGCGTCGAAAGTCTTCGACGAACGAGTAATACCCCGAGAGCGGTTTGCCACCGGCGATCGTGGAGAACGTGACGAGGTGGGTCCAGGCTTTCTTTTCCGGCTGATAAAAATAGCCCGCGAATGCGGTGCGTTCGGGGCCGTCGGGCGTGCTGGTAACGAGAAAGCGATAGGTGGTGCCGATCTTCCAATCGAAATCGAGGAACGACTGCCCGCCAGTGCCTTCGTTGCCGAAACGGCCCACGCGGACGGCATCGTCTTTGTGCAGCATCTTCACCCGTTTTTCGTCGGGTACTTTCTTCGGGTCTTCGCCGGTGTTCGGATCCCACACCGAGAAGAGCACGACTTTCTTGCCGTTCGCGAGTTCCTGGATGCCGAAGTAGCCTTTGTTCCAACCGCACGCCATGAAGTATGTACCATCGGCGGAGGTATCGACGGTCATCTCGTTGTAAAACGCGGTGCCTTTTGGTGCGTCGTATCCGAGGTGAACCGAACGACACGCGATGCCCTTCAGCTTCTCGTCGGCCATCGTCGTGGAACCAGCGACGGCGAGCAAGAACAATGCGAGCGAGCGAAACATCGGTAACTCACTTCTTCGGCGGAACGGGCACGGGCGCAGGTGCCGCAACGACGACGGGCGGTTTGAGCTTGTCGAGCTTGGCCTTCGCGGCGGCGACTTCGGCGGTGGCGGCGGTAACGACGACTTGTGCCGCGTTGAACGCATCGAAGACCGGCTTGCGTGCCGCTTGTTGTGCGACGAACGCCGCCTGTGCAACGGGCACTTTCGCGGCGGCATCGACGATGGCCTTGGCGGCAACGGGTACTTTGTCCGTGGCCACTTTCTGCGCGGCCGTGGTGTCGGCGAGAATCTTGTTCGCGGCTGCGAGTTCGTCGGCAGCGATTTTCGCAATGTCCGCGGCCTTCTTCGCTTGAATCTTCAACTCGGCATTCGCCGCATTCTTGTTCGCCGCATCGAGCAACTTCGCGGCGGCTTCCTGAAAGACCGTCGCACCAGCCGTTTTTGCGGTCGCAACGGCCTGCGCGGCAACGGTCGCATTCGTGGCGACTGCGGCGGCGGTCACTGCGGCATCCGAAGCCACCTTCGCGGCAGCCGCAGCAGCAGTCAGGTCGACGATCGCTTTCTGGAACGGTGCGAGTTCCGCGTTTGCTTTATCGGTGTTCGCCTTGGCTGCGGCGAGTGCGACATTCGTTTGCGCCAGCTTCGCGTCGCTGGCGGTTAATGCCTGCTGGGCCAGCACGATTTGTTCGGCGACCGTCTTTGGGTTCGTGTCGGCGGTGATGTACGTTCGGCCATCGACCGCGATCCAACCCTTGACGATACCCGCCCAATCGCCCGCGAACACCTTGGCGTTATCGTGCGCGATCGCCACGCGCAAACCGAGGTCGGCGAATGCCTCGAACTGACGCTGCAACCCGCCGTTCTGGTCCCAAAGTTTCGTGATCTTGTCGCGGCCCGTCGATACCAGTCGGCCATCGTGGCTAAAGCGCACGCTCGCCGCACCACCTGGGTGCGCGGCCCAACTCTTCGTGAGGTTGCCGTTCTCCATCTCCCACGTTTTGATCGTGGTATCTTCGCTCGACGACGCCAGCGAGTTCGAGTCGTCGCGCCACGACACATCGGTAATCATCGCGGTGTGCCCGCGCAAGCTGAAGTATTCGCGGCCGGTGTAGGATTCCCACACGAACAGCCCGCCGTTGCGGTCGCCCGTTGCCAACAACACGCCATCTGGCGAGAACTCGACGGCACAGATCCAATCGGTGTGCTTCTTAATTTCGCGAATCACCGAGCCATCGGCGGTGCTGTAGATGCGGATCAGTTTCGAGGAACTCCCCACGGCGATCTGCGTTTGATCGGCGCTGATGTCTGCGGCCAAGATCGCATCGGTTTCGATGCCGACTTCGGTGATCTTCTCGCCAGTCTCGACGTTATACAGCACGGCCTTGCCGTACTGACCGCCACGCCCACCGGCGGCGATCAACAGTCGCCCGTTGCGGGAAAATTTGAGGTCGTTAATCTGCCCGTGTTCGAACGGAATGTGGCCAACCGTGTCGCCCGTATCCGAGTTCAGCAGCGTGATTTGTTTCTGACCACCGATGGCGAGGAGCGGTGCCCACGGCGACGCGGCCAGCGCGAGTACCGCACCAGGGCGACGGGCCTTATTGCCGGGTTCGATCTTCAGTTTGCCCGCGACCGGCATCGGCGGTGGGCCTTCGGGGCGACCCTTCACGACGGACTTCAAGCCGATGTCGGTCTTCGGTTTGACGGCGACGATCTTACTGCCGAGGTTCTCGCGTGCGCCTTGCTCGATCCACAATCGCAAGACTTCGATCTGCGCATCGGGAATCTTCTGCTTGCTCGGCGGCATCTTCGGCTCTTCCTTGTGCGAAGACATCGTAAACAACCGCGACTTATCGGGGTTACCCGCCGCAACGACAACGCCGGACGAACCGCCCTGCATCGTGGCGGCGAACGTGGCCATGTTCAGCCCGCCCTTTTGCTTATCGTTGCTATGGCAGTTGATGCACGATTGCTTCAGGATCGGCATCACGTCTTCGTCGAACGTCGGCTTCTTCGCGTCGGCGAGGGCCAACGCGGGTATCAGAATTACAATCGTCAAGCAGTAGCGGAGCATGGTAGCCTCGACGGTGAAAAATCCAGATGACAATTTCGGCCTGGTTCCAATTGCGGCGATTTTGGGTAGCAGGGAATGATTCCACCACTTACCCACCCACCCATCCCTGGAATCATTCCCGATTTCGGAATC
>JAYVQG010000414.1:0-3323 GCA_043757025.1 Limnoglobus sp. | reverse complement strand
CGAAATTCGGCAATGAGTCCACGGATGGGTGGGTGGGTAAGTGGTGGAATCATTCCCTGCTACCCAAAATCGCCGCAATTGAAACCAGGCCCAATTTTGCGCCGACCGAACTCCAGTCTCCGAACCAAATCGACTTTCGGCTTTACCGACTTTGGGGCGACTTGCTCGGAGCCCAAACCAAAAAACTATTGCAAGAGATTGCGGGACACTAACGTGCCTGGAAAAACCCAAGCCGACAGACTCCTCGACCTGGAGAATGTCGTTCCTCGCATCGATATGAAGCTCCAAACGAGCGAAAAAGCGGCCGATGCCCTCAGTTCCGCTCACCAGGAAACCGTAGGAAAAATTGGCGATCTCCGGGCTCGCCTTTGAAACGACAATCATTCTTCTGAAAAAGGAAATCGAAGACCTCAAGAAATGGAAAGAAGAGCAGAAGAAGCAGACGGAAGAAAGTTCGAGACGGATTTGGGCGTTTGGTCCGAACGTCCTTGCAGCGGTCATTGGCGGTTTGTTCGCACTTCTCGTATCGTACTTGTTCGCGAAACAGAAATAGATTTTCTGGGATGGTTCTTCGTCATTTCACTATCGTGAACGTATCTCAAATGCTTTCCGGCGCGGCCCATTGGACGGGAATATGGTACTCGACCCTCGAAGTCGTCAGAAGAAGGTGGAGCGCCGGAAGGCGAAGGAAAAGTCGAAGCGCGAATCGCTCAAAGTTCTCGGTCAGAAACTCGTGGACCAGGCGACGCAAGCAGTGGCTTCGGCCCCGATTCTCCACTGTTGCGTGATGGATACGATCTGGCTCCAGGGCATCGGCCATGTCATTTTCAGTCGAATACTGCCGAACCGCCAAATCGCGGTGTCCACGTTCTTGCTCGATATGTACTGCCTGGGTGTGAAGAATGCGATGTTCGGTATTGTCGATCGCCCCGATTACGACAAACAGGTTTACAACAAGATCAGGGACAATCACGAGCTCGAGACGCTCGATCCGGCGTGTGCCCGCAAGCTCGTCGAAGGCGGGGTCGAATACGCTCGCAAGCTCGGCTTTCCTCCCCATTCGGACTACGTCAAAGCCAAAGCGATCTTCGGCGACATCGACCCGGCGACGTGTGATCGCACCTTCGAATACGGCAAAGATGGCAAGCCGCTCTTCATGGCGGGACCGTACGAAACGCAAGTGCGGTGTTCGCAAATCATCCGCACACTCACCGCGAGTTGCGGCGTCGGTGGCTTCGATTACGTGATAAGGGTGGCTGGCGGTACGGACATGCAGATCGAGGAATAGAAATCGATTCGGCAACGCGAACGTCGACGAAAGGAAACCGCATTATGTCCGTCGGTATCATCGCTGGGCTTCCGCTGATGGTCGTCGGCTTGCCGTTACTCATCAGCGTGCCGTTCGGGTTGCCGACGGCAATCGGGTTGATGCGGATGGCGATGGGGTTTTAACGAACTACGGCTTGGGTTTGGGTGCGGCTTCAAATTCGGCCGGAGTCATCTTTTTGACGTTCCCATCCTGAAGGAGAACGTAGCCACCTTCGGTGGGAACCTTCTTCTCGTACGCCACCAATTCACCCGTCACGCCACTACCGTCTTCATTCGCCATTTTGACTCCCCACAAGACGATGACATCGCCCGATTTCACAGACTTCGCCCCGAGCGGGAAACTGTTCTCGAACTGCGAGAGTTCTTGCGGTTTGGTAATTTTCTTGCCGTTCGCCATGCGAATCATGCCATCGACATCGCGAAGAATGCTGAACTCCGGACTAGCGGCTTCGGGAGTTTTCGAGCACCCGACCGCAGAAGCCACGAACATCAGGAGGGCGGCCATGCGAGCGCCCGGACGGAGAAATACCATGTATTCATTCCGATACGTGTGAAAAGAAAACCCTGCAGGAACAGTTAGAAACCGTACTTGCAGGGTCGTAAATATCGATCGAATCGAACTAGTCGAGGGTCGTGACTTCGCCACCGGCTGCGGTACCTGCCGCAAGCCATACGGGGAGCGTGATGCTGTCGCGAACGAATCGCACCGAGCCATCACCCATGCAGGCATTGGCCCCGCCCGTGTGATAGCTACTCGCGGCGATGTGCATTCGAGCGAAGTCGGTATTCGAGCAACTGTACTGTTGGTTTCCCGAGGCCACACGCCGATTCCAGTTGATCGGAAGCGTATGCGTGAAGGTGAAGTTCGATGGAAGACGGCGGTAATACTGTTGGCCGACGTACTTGATGGAACTGCTCCACGGTGCGCCCGTTGCACACGTAGGAATGATCGTCCCATTGGTATCGTTCCAGCCGCCGTTGCCGCTGTCGATAATCACCGTAATGTTGTCTCGAATACCGCTACCCGTAGAGGAGTTCGTTTCGCGGGAACGCATGACTTCGGCGAACATGACGGTATTGCTCGATCCGTCGGCGATGGTGACCGCAGCTGGTCCCTTCAAGACAGTTCCCGCAGCTACAGGACCGGAGAAGATTCCTCCTAGCGTATTAACGTTTGCGTCGGCATTTCCTCCGATACTGCCGAAGTAATTCGTTCGGCCCGCATTCGTGAACGTGAACATCTGCGACGGATCGGAAGGACAGAGATAGATCGAAATGTCTTGGCCGCGTGCGGCGGCATTGGCTCCAGTTAATGGTGGAAAGCTCGGATCGATTGGGGCATCGCTGTTGACGTTGTAATTGAGGTTGTACTGGTTGAACTTGTTGCCCGCTTCGACGTAGGGAAGCAGCATGACGAGTGGAGTCGCATCCGACGTCCTTCGATTGGGGCCAATCACGACCGTATGGTAGCGCGGAACGAAGCTACCGACCGTGGACTCGAAGTTGTGGTTCGCGAGGCCAATTTGTTTCAGGTTGTTCGTACATTTCATCCGTGCTGCCGCTTCGCGGACCTTTTGCACGGCAGGCAGCAGCAGCCCGATCAGGATTGCGATGATCGCAATCACGACCAACAGTTCGATGAGCGTGAACCCGGCTCGTGCCGGTCGCTGATGAGACACTCGCATGATGGACGACCTCCGACGACAGAAAAATGAAATTTGCAACGCGAACCTATCGCAGGCGCGTCGCAACAGCATGTAGTACGCAGGTGTTGGGAGAGAACTCGCAATGCGCGGAAAGTGGGGAGCGACCTTCCAACATCTCGAATTATAATCCAGACTCGCGCGATTTGGCAACCGCACTCGTGATGATTTCGTGAGAATTCCGGATTACCCTCTCGCCGTCCGTAAAATCCGCTCATGCAACCTCAGCAACTGTTTCCGTTCTGCCCGCAATGCGGATCGGCCCGTTCGCCCTCGAATCTCGGTGCGAAC
>JAYVQG010000413.1:0-13117 GCA_043757025.1 Limnoglobus sp. | reverse complement strand
GTGCCCACTTCGTCCCGCCCCACTGCCGAGTCAAACGACGCAAACCACAAAGCCTCGCCGCCTCATAGAGCGTAGATTCCGAGTTGCGGCACTAGTGGTTATGACTTCAGTAACCGTCATGCAGGCGAAGCGATTCGCGCAAGAGTACGTTGTCGATTGCAACGCGATTCGCGCCTACATCCGTGCGTTCGGCACGAAAGACGCAAACGGCAACGAACGCACCTATGCGGCGCTCCGGAAGGCGGCGTCCAAACGGCTCACGAGGGGTAACATCAAAGCCGAGATTGCAGTCTTACAAGAGGAACTGCGGAAATCGTGTCACATCAGCGCGAAAAAGATGTTGCGGCAACTGGTGGCGATGGCGACGGTCGATCCACTGGATTTCTACGACGATGACGGCACGCCGAAGCCACTCGGGGCCATCCCGCCGATGGCCCGCAAGAGTATCCTGAAGATCAGGACGAAGCACGACGAAGCGACCGGCACGACGATCGTCGAGTACACATGCAGAACCGCTACCCCGCCATCGAGAAGCTGTGCAAGCGTCTGGGTATCATGAAAGATGACGCCGAATGGGCGGGGCTTATCGCCGTCGCCGTTGCGGCACTACATGCGGCCAGCAAGCCGAATTCTGACGCCATCAAGTCGATAGCGACTGACAAAGACGATGCAATCGGCGGAGAAGCCAGCATCGAGTCCATTTAGCATTCAAGTCGTGGGCGGCAAACGGAAGTACGAATTACCCTCCGAGCAACTTTGCCAAGGTGGCACGCTGTTCGGGCGTAAGCACGGCCACGAATGCGGCGAGAACATCGGGATTAGCACCGTTAGAAGCGGGTTCGCTTGCAACTGCACCGGATTTTGCAGCGACGTGAGAATGTCTCCAAGTGTCGTGAGAGTGTCGCGAAGTGTCGTGAGAATGTCGCGAAGTGTCGTGAAAGTGTCGCCACTTGCGCCGATTCTCAAAACGAGAGGATTCCCATAACCCACGATAAGACTTCAAGATACGGCAGACGGATCGGTGAATTGCGATCGAAAAGTGCCATTTTGGGGCCTCTTAAACTGGAAAAACACCCGAAAAACCGGTTTTGGAGCCTCCGCAATTCTGACTTACGTCGATTCTGCACGTTATCTTTGCAGGTCGCGCTCGACACTGTCTAACAAATCCTTCGCGCCCCATTTACGTTCGCCCAGAACGAGTATCGTGCTGTCGGCGATCCACTTGCGGACCTTCTTTTCGGCCGCCACCGCGGTACTGTGCTGACGCACGCCGAAGTGTTTGGCGATCTCGCCGTAGGTCGCAGCCGTTAGTTTCCGTGCAAGGTAAATCGCGAGCATTCGCGGGTGGCTGACCGCCCACGAACGCGACTTCGATTGAAGCGTTCCGGCGGGTATCCGCAACAATGTGCAGACCGCCAGATCGACGTCCGAAACGGTGATCGCCCGCACGGTGTGCCGCAACAGGTCGCCGAGCGCTTCGCGTGCCAGAAGGTTCGTCATCGGCTGCTCGGTGACCTTCGCGAAGTGCCGTACGCAGTGGACGGCCCCTTCGAGTTCGCGGACGTTGCCGCACAGGTTCCGTGCGAGGTATTTCAGCACCTCATCGGGGATCGTACCCAGCGATTTTCGGCGAAGAATCCCGAGCCGCGTTTCGTCGTCGGGCGGCAACAACCCCCACGCCACACCGCCGAGCAAGCGGTCGCGCAACTCGGGCATTAAATCATCCGCTAGTCGCGGGTGACAATCGACCGTAACCACAACTTGGCGGCCATCGGCGATCAGCGCATCGAGCGTGTGCAGGAACTCTTCTTGCGTCGCTCGCTTCGTCGCCAGGAAGTTCAAATCGTCGAGCAATAGCGCCGAACATTCGCGAAACTGCCTGCGAAACGCGCCCATTTTGCCGAGCCGTGCGGCGGGGATGAAGCGGTTCGCGAAGTCCTCGGCAGTCACGTAAAGCGGCCGCGATTCGCCACCTGCCTTACGCATTGCAGCGTAAATCGATTCGAGCAGGTGCGTTTTGCCGGTGCCGACGGGACCGTGAATGACGAGCGGATTCGGGCCTAAGCCGGGTTCCTCGGAGACGCTGAGTGCGGCGGCACAGGCGACGCGGTTCGACTGGCCAACGACGAATTCGGCGAAGGTTTTCCAGCGTCGGCCCGTCTTGGTAATCGCCTCCGCTTTCGCTTTCGCGATCTTCTTGGCCGCTTGCGGTGTCGGCGGTGGGCACGGCTCGCCCAACAGGTTCAGTTGGCCCGCCGGTTCGGTCGCCTTCGCGGGCTTGGCATCGGCGAACAAATCGGGGTCCGAGACGAACCGCGTGCCGACGCCTTCGCCGCACACTTCCGCCACCGCTTCGCGCAACGCGGGGCCGAATTTGTCGTCCGCCCATTCCTGAAAATGCGAGTTCCGCGATGCGACTACGAGTTCGTGACCGAACCACAACAACCGTGCATTCGGCGGGAACCACAAGCTGAAACGGGCCGCGCCAATGCGACCGACGAACGCGGCCTCGATACGAGTCGTGATGGAATCGTCGGATGGTGATGCGGAACGACCGACCTGCACGAGAGGGGACTCCATACCGATGTCGATGGCCAAGCGCGGAGCACGAATTGCAATCGCGAATGGTAACATGCAGTCTGGATGGCGATTTCCAACCGTCGCCAATGTGAGTTGAGACATGCCGATTGGAGGTGAGAAGGCGCATTCGGTCCGTCTGTGTCTAACCCTCAATCTCGGCTTAATCGCTACAGAATAAAATCGCGTGCGCTCGCGTACGACCGGTACGGAAAGCATTCGATTTCGACCAATCGGTCGACTTTTCACTAACCGATCCCGATTGCAAGATAGACTTTCCGCCGCGCCGTTTCGTCGAACCCGTGCTTCCGATACAACCGTAACGCCGGGGCATTTCGAGCATCGATACTCAGTTGAATCGCTGGGGCATTTTCGGTGGTCGCCCGGTTGAGAGCGAATCGCAAAATCTCCTCGCCGTACCCCCGCCCGCGTGCCTCCGGTACGATGCCGAGGTACGTCAGTTCGACCGTGTCGTCCGGTTGCATCGAGAGGCAAAGCACGCCGACTGCGACCCCGGAGTGGGTGGCGAGGAACCAGAGCGGCGTTTCGTCGTTCCAGCCAGTTTCGTATGCGGAAATGATGTCCGACGCCGTCCGCGTGCCGTTGAGTTCGGGCAAATCGAACGTACCCTCGTAGGTCTGCAGCAAGAGCGTAGCGAGTTCGGGTAACGACGACGACACCGCGTGAATTTCGAGTCGCGAAACATCGCGTGGAAGCGACGGTTGCATCTTGCGTGTGGCAAAAACGATTTCGGTGACGTACCGCATTCCCGATCGTTCGAGCGCCGCTGCCTGCGGACAATCTTCGTCGTCGAGTACCGCTTGAACGACGCGGACGCCGTTCTCCCGGAACCACGTGAACGTGGCACCCACGAGCGCATCTTCGATGTCGGTACGATCCGCACGCGGCACCCATACGGCACCCTGCCCGCCCCCGATGAGGTACGCGAACATCGCGCCGACAATCGCACTGTCTTCGCGTGCCACCCAAAACGCATTCGGTTCGACATCGCCCGCCGCTATCATCAGACGAAAGTTCGCAGCGACCTGCACCGGATTCGGTGCGTTCGGAAACAACCGCAGCGAAGCGGCAACGAGTTCGTCAGGGGCAGCCGGGGAGATATGCAGAGACATTCGCGGGTCAAGTCCGATCGCTTACGATCCATCGTTTTCCGTTGGAGTTCATTTTAATTTTGAACCCGTGGAAGTTCACAGGAGGTAAGCCAACCACTTTGCAAACCATAGCTGGTTGTTCGGTGAAAATGTGAATCAAACGTCGGGCTGCCATCGAAGGCACACGTACGCCTTGCTCCCAACTCTGTACAGTTTTCGATGAAACGTAAAGTACACCAGCAAAGACAGCTTGGGACATGGAAGCGGCACTACGCAATGCAATTAGCGTTTCCGCGTCGATCTCAGGCGGGGCCACTGGTATTTCAACGGTATTGAGCGTAAGTTCTCCTTTCGCGTGGGCAATCCCCTGCTCTAAACCCGCTTTTAGTCGTTCGAATAGAGGTTTGCGAATTTTCATTTTCACGATTCGTTCTCCAGAAGCCAACGTTCGTAATCTGCAATCGCTTCCACTTTCAATCGTTCGGCCAGTTGCCGCAAATGCTTCTTTTCTTTCGGCGTGAGATCATCCTTCTCATCCTTGCCATATACGTCGAGCAAGTAAAAACGACTGGCCCTTGGAACGTGAAGATAAATTATCCGTGCGCCACCTCGCTTACCTTTGTTGCGTTTCGCTTCAACGGTACGAACCTTACGCAAACCGCCGCACCCTGGCATCACGTCACCAGCATCTGGAGCGATCATCAATAGTTGTTGAAAAGACGCATAATTCAGTTCTGTCAGATGCTCGTATATCCACTCGGTAAATTGCGAGACCTCTACGAACGTCGCGTTCATGTTATCCTACACAGTGGGACGGAGCAACTCGAATGGCACAAATGAAAAACATTGCGATCCGTTCACTTTACCAAATAGCGACCGATGGCGAACAGGATCCCGGACAGCACGATTGTGCCCGGCAATGTGAATGCCCATGCGAGCAAGATTTTGCGGCAGGTGCCGCCCTGAATACCGGACTTGTTCGCGGCCATCGTCCCGGCGACGCCGCTGCTGAGAACTTGCGTCGTACTCACCGGCGCGTGGAAGAAATCGGCGAGGAGGATCGTGATCGCGGCAACCACCTCCGCCGAAGCACCTTGTGCATAGGTGAGGTGCGTTTTGCCGATCTTCTCCGCAACCGTAACCATGATGCGTTTGTAGCCAATCGTCGTGCCGATACCGAGTGCGAGTGCGACGCCGACGATCACCCAGAATGGCACGAATTGAATCGCACCCGTGAAAATCTCTCGTACTTTCTTGCGTCTGTCATCGCGCGAATTCCCATCGGCCATCTCGAGTTCGACGCGATAAATCGCCTGACGGACTTCCCAGCGATCCTCGGGTTTCAGTTCGTTGAACGAGGCTTTACCCGCAAGCCGCTTCTCAAGGCAATCGAGGTCTAACCCGAGCGATGGCGATTCGAGGATCTTATCGGCGAGCAATTCGCGAGCTTCGGGAAGCACCGACGTGACATTTTTTGCCTCACCCGGTTTGTTGGTGTCGAGGGCATAATGGAACGGCAGGAAGCCGATGAGCACCAGCAGAATGAGGCCCATTCCCTTCTGCCCGTCGTTGGAGCCGTGCGCGAAACTGACCGAGCCGCACGACAAAATCAGCACGTAACGCACCCAGGTTGGCGGGCGGTCGTCACCCACGGGCGGCGTGTACAGTCGCGGTTCGCGGATGAGCGACTTGATGAGCAGGAACAACCCAGCGGCCGCCAGAAAGCCGACGATCGGTGAGACGAGCAACGCAATCCCGGTCCTCATCGCCGCGTGCCAGTTGACGCCATTGATGCCGTTACCCGAGAGGAAGCTGTTCATTAACCCGACGCCGAGGATCGAACCGATCAGCGTGTGCGAACTCGAAACCGGCAGGCCGTAGTACCACGTGCCGAGGTTCCAGACGATACCCGCGAGCAGTAACGAAAGTACCATTACGAGTGCGACGGAGGTGTTCGCTCGAATGAGCAAATCGACGGGCAGCAAGTTCACGATGCCAAACGCAACGCCAACGCCACCGAGCAAGACGCCGAGAAAGTTGAGAAACCCCGAGTAGATCACGGCCGGTGTCGCTGGCATCGATCGCGAATAGATCACGGTCGTAACGGCGTTGGCGGTGTCGTGGAAGCCGTTAATGAACTCGAAACCGAATGCAATCGCGAGTGCAATGAAGAAGAAAATGGCGTAGCTCGTATCCAAATCCCGTACGGCATCCCAGAACGTCATGGCGAGTCCTCGAATGCGGCAAACAGTTCTATTCCACTGTTGGTATTGCCACACGCGAGCGTTTGCTACTCACGGCCTTCACAATTCACGTAATCTTCACATACCGTCAGCCGGGCAATCAGCGTATTAGTCCGAGTATCGGCTCGAACACCGACCGCAGCCGACCGGAGACTTGCGCCGCCGCCAATGCGAACGGAGCCAGCAGCGCCAGGTTGCTCCAGAGGAACGTCCAATCGGGCGTGAATTTGTTCGGCTCGTTTCCCGCGATTCGGCTAATTAGCTCGTTCCGGTTCACTTGTACCAACACGTGACCAATCACAACAGACACCGTGATGGCCAACCCTGCCATCAGCGTCATAATCAAACCTTCCGGCTGAAATGGATAGATCGTCGCAGCGAGCAGCAGGAGAATCATCGTGTAAATCGCAGAGATCGCGAGTTTTCGCAAGTGAACGAAAAAGATGCCCAGATAGAGCACCGTTTGCACCGCGAGAAACTGCTCGGCATCGGGGATCCGCGTTTTGGGGTCGACGGTTGCAGCAGTGTGGTACATCGAAACCGGGAAGCACGTGACTTCGCCCGGCGTCGTTTTCGGTGCTTCGTCATTGGAAACCGTCTCGATTCGCGATTCGGGCCAATACTGACGCAACCATTCGGCGACATCCGCCGCCCGATTGGATAGTTCATTGACGACGGTCCCCGCGCCGCCTTCCGGGTTGGCTGCGTCGATGATTGGATCGGACGCAGGGTACTGTTTTGGGAGTACGCCGGTATTGCGAAAACGCCGCCAGAGCGAGGCGGTGAGCGCGATTCGATATGGCTTCTCGCGAAGGTTGTACAGAAAGCCCGTAAATGTCCCGGCGACGGAGGGAGGCAACTCCTTGAATGCAGCAGCGAACGGCAGAGTCGCGATTTCCGATAGTGTCGATTCCAGAATTTTCCAGCCGGAAAGAAACCGGATCAGGCTCACAATCACCATCGCGATCAGCGCGACGAAACTCGCCACGAACAGCGCATCCCACGCCCAACCTTCCCACGACCGACGCAGCCGACCGAGTACGAAGAGGATCGGCGGGCCGAAGATACCGAAGGTCACGCCGAGCCGAATCGTGTGGTTTTTGCAAAAAGTTAAAATATTCCCGAGGTCTTCCGTCAACCGTTTCTGGTTCTCGATGATTTTTCGAAACGTCCGTGCAACGTACATATCGTGTGCGATCGCATAGTGTTCATCATCGATGACTGGGAAGGGCGGCTTGAGGTCGAATAGCGTACTCAACCGATCGCGGTATAAAGCGAAGCGTGCGTAGGTCAGGAATGCGGCCGCCATGAGTACGGCCGGAATCACCACGGAATAACCGGCGTGTAGTCCCGTCGCTCGATCCATGAAAAAGAGCATTTTCGCCCCAGAATCCTCTTGATTATAGCAGAGCACCAACGAAAGAATCGGCCCGCCAATCAACAGGATGATGTGGAGCATCAAGCGTATCCACCACTGCCAATCGCGGGGTGTGCAATACGAAATGAGATGTTGCCCAAATAACAACACCTGGCGAACGACTGCAATCCCCCAGATGACGACGAAGCAACAGTACATCGAGCGAAAGCAATACGTGAGCAGACCGGATCGCAGATACTCTTGGCCGAGTGCGAAGTCTGGCAACATGACGAGCGGCGTTACGACAGCCGTGGTTGCGAATAGACAGAGATGCCGGTACGGTCCGATGCGTTCGAGCACTTCGAGGTCTTCCGCAACGGGGTCGTTGTCCTCGAAGACCCAATACGACATGTGAAACCGAACCAGCACATAGACGCAAATGAGTATTGCAATCAGAGCCGCAATCCGCGGCGAATTCAATAGCGGCAATGACACTTTCTCCCACGGTACGGGCGCAGCGGTCGCAACATACAGTTGTGGATCGCCGACGTTCGTAAAAATGTGCAGCGGCACGAAGCGACCATTTTCGCCGATGGTCGTGATCCAAATCGGCGGCGTTTGCAGGGTAGATTTGGTAATTGCGGCATTCGGAGCGCGATACTCGCGTAAATTTCCGTCTTGACCGAGATGCACACACGTCGCGTTGAAACAACCCTGAATGAACTGTGCGGCGAAAAAGCGACGATCGTTTCTGCCGGTCCAATCTTGGTTCGGCGGATACAGCGGGTAGGTACTTGCGATCACGACGCCGCGCATGTCGTTGCGGTTTTCTGGCGTCACGAATAGCATGTCGGCTTCGGTCAGAAAGATACGCGCGTTCGGGCATTCCTCGTGCATCTGGTGCGTCAGAAACACGACATCGCGCGAATCGGTCGCCACGATCACGACGTGGCGAATTTCCTTGCGTCGAATTACGGCCATTGCATCGCCGATGATCCGATCCGCGAGTGCGGCCGTCACGTTCCCACCGAGCGAGGTAATCTGATCGCGAACGACATCTCCCCCGCTAGCACGGATGCCTTGCGGGACCAGGCCGAGCCGTTCGTCTCGCTTGCGGTTTTCTTCCCGGACCACCGCCGAAAGCCGCGAGATGTGCATCGGATAGCGCAGGTCGATAAAATTGTCTTTCTGCACCTTCGCCGTCCCGAAGCCCGTATTCGACTCTTTCAAGAACGCGACATCTTCCATGCCTTTTGGCAAACTCGTAATATCGGCATCAATCTTCAGAGTGTGAAAGAAATCGGCCTTCAAGAAGTGCAGCGCCGCATTCGTCAGCAGTCCGTTCGATACGATTGTCGTTCGCTGTCGGACCCGAGAGGGCGAACTGAGATGGCCCAAAATCTCCGAAGGACACTCGTTCTCCGCAATTGGTGTCAACGCATTGGCCGAACCCGAAACCAACTCGACGTTGGTTTTCGTGTCGTTCGCTGGCATCCAGGCGCGGATCGTACGATACCACGATAACTGCGAACCGGTAAACAACGGGCCGACGATTTTGATCGTCAGATCGCCGTTCGCCTTCGTTTCGTGCAGTTCGTGTACGAGGTCAAATGCCCGGCGCAGTGCGAGCGAGTTCACGCCGACGTTTGTCGTCTCTCCCACGACGAACAAAACGCCGTATTTCAGTTGGCCGACGTTCGTTTTGCGGAAAAGCATCACTCCCGGAAACGATTCCACACCGATCGCTTTCTCGCGTTCTTTGGGATCTTTCTCGTCTCGGCGGAGGTTCTCCCAAGGTAACCAATGCCGGTCGGGCGTGTATCCCGCATCGACCATCGCTTCCGAGTAGGTATCGATCAAGTGATCGTACCAGTGCCCGAACGCCGTCTGGATCGGGTCCGGCACCGCGACGATCAGCACGTCTGCTACGCGATCCGCTTCTTCTTTGAGAAATGATTCCGGAGTTGGCTTTTCCGTTGCAGTCGGCTGCAACAAGCGAGTCAACAAGGGCGGAGTTTCTTGTTTGGGCTTCTCTGGAGCAACCGGCTGAAAAAAGCGCAATAACAGTTCGCGTGGCGGATCGATAGAATTCGCCAACGGAACGCTAGGAACCGTAAACGCAGGAGTCGTCGATACCGGTTTCTCGCTGGAGGTCGACGACGTTCGCAGCCCGAACGCCGAAAGCAACATCGCGACCAATAATCCGCCGACGCCGAGTTGCGTGAGGGGAAACCCACCCGACGGTGGGGGTTTATCAGCAGACATGATCGCAACCGGTGTAAGATCGCACCCGACCCAGTCCGTAGGTCCGAAAGCGGCGAGTCATTGGCCATGCCACCGGGCGATGAACGTACCATAGGAACAGTACGCTTTCCCATCAAGAGATTTATTGGTGAAAGCGAAAAGCCGGCACCGCCCATCCATGGGCAGCGCCGGCTTTCAGTCGGGCTTAGCGAATCATCCATGATGCCAAGCCCCACGTGACCTCGACCGATTCGCCTTCCGAAAGTGGGGAAGCCCACTCGCGAGAATATCAAAATCGCCATCCTTGGCGTTCGACCGGAGCATCCGTGCCCCGGCAAGGCGAAACGACCCGATTGTACGGTCACTGTGGACGATACGCCGCTTCTCGTAACGAAGTCGCTACGAAGCAGGCGGAGTGTCTTGAATAAATCGTGTGGGTGAAGCGACCCAATCAGTCTTCGGCGGTAGAGTTACCGTGACCGATCGAACATAAAATCCCGATTCCCGAGAGGGATACCGATTCGTGCGAGTGAAAACCGTGAAAGATACGACGTCTTTTCAGGTATCAACATTAGGTCCGAACCTCGTGGTTGCATCGAAGTTAGCACTGCGATGAGAAGTTTACCCATATCGGTTCGGATGTCAATCGGACTCTTCCGTCAGTGGCATGTCATAACGGTTGGTAATTTAAGTCTAATCCTGAACCTGTTTTGCATCGTTTTGATCGAGTGGCAAATGTGCCTGTCAATAGGTAATTACCATTATCGAAAACGGCTGTGCGGACGGTAGCGATTACGACGGAGAGTCCGATTACGCAAGATGTTCCGTCGTTTCGGAAGATCGCAATGTGCGTTGAAAAAAGAATTTTTCTTCTTTTTCTAAATTGCGAGCAGGCAATTGCCTGAATGGTGACTCTCGGCGCGTAAAAAACCTCCACCTGTGCCGTGTGCGACGCTGTTTGAGGAACCCGCAAAGAGATCGTGGGAGCCTCTCACCCGCTTTTCGGATCCCACTACAATCCCGTTGCACGAGGCAACGAGGATGGGCTTGCGAGCCACGAATGAATTAAAAAGGCCCCCGTGCAGGTTCTTGTAGGGTCCCCAACAAGTTTGCGTCGCATCACGAACACCGCAGAGGCTTCAAAATCATAGACGGCAACGCTCTCCGAAACAAGTCCGAATGGGGGCAGAAAGGTGGGAACGGGTCATTTGGAAGCACGGGCTGATATAGTGTCATCGGGTCGACTACTACAGAATTGTGAGAATTTGTCCCATGTTAGAACTGGATACACTTCTTACGGACCTCGAATCATTCCGAGTCGAACGAACGGAATCGCTGAATAACACGGACAAGTTCTGCAAAGCGATCTGCGCGTTTGCGAACGATATGTCTGGATCGGGGTTGCCGGGCTATTTATTTGTTGGCGTAGACAAGTTCGGCAAGCCGATTGGTGCGAAAATCGATGAGCGTCTTCTCGAAAGTCTTGCGGGTCACCGGGATAGCGGCAATATTTTGCCCAAGCCGTCGGTGCATGTTTTCAAGGCGACACATGCAGGCTCAGACATCGCTGTCGTGGAAGTTCAGCCGTCGGATATGCCGCCCGTTCGTTACAAACAAGACGTATGGATTCGGACAGGGCCAACCGCAAATCGAGCCACCGCAGAACAGGAACGCCGTTTGGAAGAGCGGCGGATCGATCGTGCGAAAACGTGGGATATGCGAGCCTGTCGCGATGCATCGCTGGACGATCTTGCTCTCGATCTGTTCAAGATCAATTATCTTCCGAGCAGTGTCTCGCGCGAGGTGTTGGATGAGAACAATCGTACCGTCGAGGAACAACTCGGATCGCTACGTTTGTACCACAAGAAACTCAACGCGCCGACTAATGCCGCCGTGCTTCTGTTCGGCAAAGATCCGCTTTACTACTTTGCTGGTGCTTATGCACGATATGTAAAATACGATGGCTTAACCCAAGCGGAAAAGGTACTGAAATACCTGACAATTTCGGGCGATTTTCTCAATGTTATGCGGGATCTCGATCGACTGGCCAAAGAGGTCGCAATCGAGCGGCCCGTCCGTCGAGACGATCTCACTGACGACACCGTTGCGGATTATCCAGACGTTGCACTTCACGAGTTGTTCATCAATGCGGTCATCCACCGGAACTACGACGGCTCGACGACACCCGTGTCGATCAACCACTTTTCCGACCGCATCGAGATTCAAAACCCCGGTTCGCTGTTCGGCGACCTCACGAAAGATCAGTTTCCCGGTGGAACTGCGTACCGAAACCCCGTGTTAGCGGAAGCGGCAAGAACGCTCGGTTTCGCGAACCGGTTCGGGCGCGGGATTGCCATCGCCAACAGCTTGTTGCAGAAAAACGGCAGCCCGATGCTCGAATATGTCGTCGGCGAAAACCATCTCTTGATGATTGTGAGGAAGCACGCATGAAAACGATTGCGTTTTTCAACAACAAAGGTGGCGTAGGTAAAACGTCGATGGTTTTCCATCTCGCATGGATGTTTCGCGACATGGGGCACAGCGTGCTCGCCGTCGATCTCGATCCGCAATCCAACCTCACGAGTATCTTTCTCGCGGAAGCGAAACTCGAGAGGCTTTGGCCCGACGGCGAGCATCCGGATACCATTCTCGGCTCGCTGAATCCACTGATCGAAAGTCTCGGCGATTTGCACGAACCGAAGATGATCCACATCGAATCCAATCTGTCGATTATTGCTGGCGATCTCGGCCTCAGTACGTTTGAGGATCGTTTATCGGAAGCCTGGGGTAAATGTCTGGACGATAAAGCCGCAAATGCGGGGGATGGATTCCGGGTCGTGACGGCGTTTCACCGTGCGATGCAGTCGGCGGCCGAAAGTTGCGGTAGCGAATTCGTGCTGATCGATGTTGGCCCCAACATTGGCGCAATCAATCGCGCGGCACTCGTGGCCGCCGACTTCGTTGTCATTCCTCTCGGTGCGGATTTATTTTCACTTCAAGGCCTCCGCAACTTAGGCCCGACCCTTCGAGACTGGCGGAACGGTTGGCAGACTCGGCGGAAGGGCAAAGTTCCACCTGGTCTATCGCTACCATCGGGTCGTATGCAGCCGCTCGGCTACGTGTTACTGAACCCATCCGTCAGGGATAATGCCCCTGTAAAATCGTATCTGAAGTGGGCGAATCGAATCCCAAACGTCTATGCGACCGAAATTCTCGATCAGGAGCCGAGCCAAGCATTGCTCGGCGACGATGGCAATAAACTTGCGATGCTCAAACATTTCAAAAGTCTGATGCCTATGGCACAAGATGCTCGCAAACCGATGTTTCACCTGACGGCAGCCGACGGTGCAATCGGCGGCCACGCCGGTGCAGTTCAGGATTGCAAACTGCAATTCGCAAAATTAGCAAAGGAAATTCTGAATCGGATCATCGATCTGGATAAATAGTATTTCAAAATCTGGCACGGTTCAAAACCCGGTTGCAGTTTTGGGCATGGTTCAAAAGTGGGTAGCAGTTATGCGTTTGTTTGCGATTGCGATTCGGCTATCGTAAAGTGCCTGTTTCTCCCAGAATGTGAGTTACGA
>JAYVQG010000412.1:0-13119 GCA_043757025.1 Limnoglobus sp. | reverse complement strand
CGATCGAAGCGCGACTGGAGCGTTCTGCGACTCTACCCAAGTACGACATCGTCATCCACCCCAAAGCAGGTAAATCATGACGTGCCGGACGCCTTACGGCTACATCGACAACGAAGTCGTCGATGAATCGGGCAAGGCGTGCGAACTCGCCACGCTGATTTCCGATGGGCATTCGATCGTCGGCAAGGGCGGCACAGCACTGGCCTACTTGACCCCAGAAGGCATGTGGCGAAAGAAGGCCGACCTCAAAGCGGTGGACATTCAAGGCAATACGATCGTGCCCGTGAAGTCGACATTCGATTCGTCGGTGTCGCTGAGTGACACGGTCGACATCGACGATTACCTCTCGCACAACGTTCACCTCATTTATCGATTGACGGCACAAGATGAAAGCCCAGCATTGACGGCGGAACTCAAAAAAGGCACGATCTTCCAGTTTCCGTTCAGCTATCGCGGCGGTCTGGAAGCCTCCGCCGGGTTCCTGTTGCTCGGCTCGGACGGCAACACGTTCCTCTGCGTCGGCACGCCAACCGCCGCCGAGTTCGTCGGCCTGAAAGCGACAGCCGCCATCGTCCCCGAAACCGACGAAGCCACCACAGTGGATGATGATTCGCTGGACTTTAATTTGGTTTAATTCCGATTGATTACCACAGAGTCACAGAGAACACAGAGATTCTGTTTTTCTGTGAATCCACTGGGCCTCATCGCAAAGCCTCTTCGACCACGACCTACGGCGTCTGGAACGATGGAAATGCAATCGGCCCGTGAACGGTTAGAAATCGTTTGCTTTTCTCTGTGACCTCTGTGTTATCTGTGGTTATTCATACTTTTCTCCTGAGACTTCTCATGCCGCAAATTGCGATTTCAAACAGTAAAGGCCGCGACGCTTCGGTTGTCGCTGAGAGTGTTCGCGTGCCGATGCGGATGTGGTGGATCGACGTCGAAGATCGCATCGCCACGTCTGCGAAAATTCTGAAAGGCACCATCGACCGCGACTACGATGCACTGCTTCAGAAGTTTGGCACGCCGGAAAAGGTGGCGGAAGCGATGTTGGATGCCGATCCCGAGATCGACCTCGAAAGCGTGGGGCGTTATTTGCGGGAAACCTCGCGGGTGTACGTGAACTCGGATCGCCAAGTCGTGTACGGCGTCAATCAAGTCGAAGTCGTTCGCAACCCGGATGGCACCGAGAAACTCCGCCGCCCGAAGAAGTTACCGTTGCCGAACGTGTCGCCGGAACAGCCGCTGTTGTGGAGCGGGAAACTGTTGGCGAAGAAAGATGTTTTCAACAAATTCGTAATGGTCAGTAAGTTGCAACTCGTTCACATCAACGGCCTAACTTACGACTTCCTTTACGACATCGCCAAAGAACTCGAAGCGAAGCAAAGCCTGCTTTTGCTGGGCGCGGGGCCGAAATCAAACCTACCACTGATCTTGCGACGCGGGGCGACGGCGTATCGCGGCTTCCTCGAAGGCCGCACGCGCGGCAACGAATATCTGCTCCTTTTGCACCTCTCGAACATCGAACTCAAGGCACCCGAACCGACAGCCCCTGTCGGCTGAAATCGCTCCGCGACAGAGAGAATCCGAAGCATCCCGTATGGTGTGCTTCGATTGAGATTACGACACCGTCGCGGCGCTTTACCGTTCGCCTTGACCCCCAGCACGACCCCGTTTATCATCCCGACCCGTACCAGGATGGTGCGGAACCCAGTGTGCGTGCCCAGGATGGGAAGCGATGGCGGCCTTCCGCACGTGGTCGATACGATTGCTCATTCTCACGGTGTTGGCCGGTATCGGCTACGGCATCTGGTGGATGCAGTCGTACGTCAGCCCGGATGCGGTGCGCACGGCGCTACTCAGCACGTTCTCCGAGCAGTTTCCCGATGCCGAAGTCCACGTCTCCTCGGCACACATTCGCGTGTTCGGCGGCATCTCGATTCGCGATCTGACACTCACGAAACGCGGCGAAACGGAGCCGTTCTTCATCGCGCCGACGAGCATCATTTACCACGACAAAGAGCAAATTAACAGTGGGCGGTTGGTCATTCGCAAGATCGACCTCGACGCACCGACGTTCCGCATCGAACGCGGCACCGATGGCAAATGGGCGTTCGATGGCTTGCTGAAACCGGGTAGCGTATTGTCGCCACTACCGACGTTCGTCGTTACGAAGGCAACGATCGTCATCGTGGATCGTTCGCCCAATGCTTTGCCCCGGGTCACGCTCAGCGATGCCAACTTTACGATCGTCAACGACCCGGCACCGGTGTTCCTAAACATCAAGGCGAACGGCTTCGCGTCGGTGGGGGACAACCCGCTGGGCAAGTGTTCGCTGATGGCGCGAATCAACCGCAGCACGGGGCAGAGTTCGGTAAGGGCGGAAGTACCCGAGCTTGCGATTGGCCCGTCGCTGATCGCCCTCGTCGCGCGGTGGGTACCTGAAGCCGCCGCTTACGAGCAAGCCATTACGGGGAAAGCCGCGATCAAGGCGGAACTCAGTGCCGAGCCGAACGGCCCACTGGTGTACGATGTGCGCTTGCAACTGAAAGACGGGCGATTTCAGGACGCACTGTTGCCGAGCGCGATCGAGAAAATCGAGACGACGATACACGCCAAAGATGGCGTCGTCATCGTCGAAAAAGCAACGGGGCAACTCGGGAATGCCACGCTCGAACTGAGCCTCGAAACCAAGTCGCTTTCGAGCAAACCGATCGCTCCCATCCCGCCATCGACGCCCGGTGTGGTGCCCGCACAACTCGTATCGAGCGTCCGCCGTGGCGCGGGAACGCCGGTCGCTATGTGGGATCGCATCGAAGACAAACTCGTACGAATCGAGGTCGCGCTCCGCGACCTCGTCGTCGACGATGCGCTGTTCGAGCGATTGCCAACGGATGCGGCCATTTTGCGAGCGAAGTTTCAGCCAACAGGCATTGTCACGCTCGGGTACAAATTTCAACGACTGAAGCTGAATGCGTGGCAACGCGACTTCGAGGTTCGTCCTGTCAAGATGGGACTCGCCTACGAGAAGTTCCGCTACCCCCTGAGCGATGTCGCAGGGTCAATCAAAAAAACGACGACGAATAGCGGCTCCGGCGAAACGAAGATCGACCTCGCGGGTACTGGTAGCGGCCAGCGAATCGAGGTGAAAGGGACAGTATCGGGAGATGGGCCAGACCCGTTCATTTCGTTGAAGATCAGCGGAAACAATATCCCCGTCAACGAGCAACTCTTTGCGGCACTGCCGAGCGAGAAGTACGCGAAAGCGTTGCGGAAACTGCGGGCGTCCGGTCGTGGGGATTTCGTTGCTGAGGTACGCCAATTGGCGAACGTGAACAAGCTCGAAAACGTCATTCGCATACAAGTTTACGACGGCGCTCTCGACTACACGTTGTTCCCATATCCGATCGAAAAAGCGAGCGGCAAGATTGCGGTGTACGTGACCTCGACCGATCCCGAGCGCCCAGTTCAACCGGGTGGCACGCGAACCGAGCTGCCCGATACGGACCACATCGAACTGCGCGAATTCACCGGTCGCCACGCTGGGGGGAACCTCTGGCTGAAGGGCGACATCGACCCGATTCCCGGCAGTTTAGACCGAAAACTCGCGTTCTCGATCTGGGGACGAAACTGCCCGATCGACGTTCACCTGCGTGCGGCGCTCACAGCAATTAAGCTCGATAATGTCTGGCGGACTTTTTCGCCGCGCGGCCAACTGACGTTTGCCGTCGACGTCGATATTACCGACCGAGCCGCCGCCATAACACATTCCAAGCGACCGCCACTCGGCCCCGTATTGCCGCCGAGTGTGCCGACGCCATACGGCCGATTGATGGGGCGAGATCGTTCGACACCGGAGCCAGCGGCAGTCCCATTCAACCCGGCAACCGACCTGAAACTCGCGTTCCACTTCGAGGGGCCGAGCGTCACGCCGGACTTCTTCCCCATCGCGATCGATCGCCTTGCTGGGCGGTTAAAGTACGATGGCACGCAAGTGAAGCTCGAGCATTTCAGCGGTATGCACGGCGACGCGAAACTGAAGCTGAACGCCGCCGACGTGCGGTTCTACGATGGCGGGCAGGTCTGGGCGAACATCGGCAAACTCGAAATCGCACCGCTGATTATGGACGACGAAATTTTGAATGCATTGCCTTCTGGGTTACGCCGTGGCGTCAAGGAGATGAACCTGTGCGGCCCTGCCGAACTCATGCTGAACCACCTCGTTGTACTGACGGCAAAGGACGGCACGCCGAACGACGAGCCGCGGGCTTTACCGAAACTACCGCCGATGGCGATGCGAAATGCGTCGCCGATCGCACGTGGCCAAGCACCGGGTTCGTTCAGCCCAACTGTCGAACCGGCGGACCCCGATGTATTCTGGAACGGCGAGTTGCGCCTCATGGGTGCATCGTTCGACATCGGCGTGCCGTGCGAACAAGCGGCGGGAAAACTCGCGATCAGCGGGCGTTACCACGGCACGCACCTCGGCAAAGTCGCAGGCAACTTGTGGCTCGATCGCGCGTTACTCGCACAGCATCCCGTAACGGCGGTGAAGGCGACGTTCGATGCCGACCCGCAAACGATGAACCCCAGCAAACTCGGCGAACTCCTGCCCGTCGCGTTCAAATTCACCGACCTTACCGGTTCGCTGTTTCGCGGCACCGTGGGTGGCACGGGTCGGGTTGTGCTGTCGGACCCCGTCCGTTATAGGCTCGCTTTAACGGCCACCGACGTTCGCCTCGAGGACATCGCTCAGCACCACAACCTCGGTAACGGAGTGAAGCTCGAAGGCGCGGCACAAGGGAACATCTTGATCGAAACGGTGCCCGACCCGCGGACCGGCGCGATGACGATCGAAGGCTACGGTAAGGCCGATGTGGATCGCGGCCACATCCTGAATTTGCCCGTGCTGATGCCGTTGTTGAAGACACTGAAATTGCAGGCACCCGACAAAACGGCTTTCGAGGAAGCCCACGCGACGTTTTCGATTCGCGGCGATCGCATCCGCGTGGAACATCTCGACTTGCTCGGTTCCGCCATCAGCCTCGGCGGTTCCGGGGAAATCGACATGGCGGGCGATTACGTGAAGTTCGACTTTTACACGATCTTATCGCAGACACTACAGCGATGGCTGACCACGCCGTTCGGCGATGTGACGGCCGCCGTCAGCGAGAAATTGTTTAAGATCGAGGTCGTGCGAAAAGACGGCGAACTGAAATACGAACCGCGGATCGTCCCATTCGTGACGGCCCCGTTCCGGGCGATTGCGGAGCGGATGAAGGTACGAAAGTAAACGGGAGAACCATCGTGTTTCTGCTCGGCGGCATCTTGCATCGAATGATCTTCTGGGAACTTCTGCGCGTCTTCGCGCTCACGCTCACCGGCCTGACCGGGCTGTTCCTGATCGGCCTCGTCATCCAGCAAGCGAGCCAACTCGGGCTTTCCATCGGTCAGACACTTGCCATCATTCCGCTACTGATTCCGTACACGCTGCCGTACACGATTCCCACGACGACACTGTTCGCATCGTGCGTCGTCTACGGGCGAATCGCGCACGACAACGAAGCCGTCGCAATGAAGGCCGCCGGAGTGAACCTCTACTCGATTCTTCGCCCCGCGGCCATGCTCGGCGTGTTGATGAGCCTCGTCACCTTCGGCCTCGCATACACGGTGATACCGCACGCAAATGCCACGCTTCAACAGCAGATTTTGAAAGACCCCGAAGAGGTTCTCTACAGTCTGCTGAAACGCGAACGAACCTTCCGCGCGAACAATTTCCCGTACGTCATCCACGTCAAAGATGTGCAGGGACGTCGGCTGATCGATGTGATTTTCAAGCGAAAGAAGATGGAAAAGGACAACGTCGGCAAGGACATCTGGCTCGGGGTGTACGACTACGTGATCCGCGCACGGGAGGCGCGATTGCGGGTGGTGATGCCGACGCCGGATAAGCCGAATGAGCCGACGATGTTGTTTATCGATCCGGATCGCTGGGTTGGTGCGGACGGCACGATGTCGATCGAAACGGGGAGTTCGCGGCCCGTGGGTGTGCCGTTACCAGATGTGTTCTCGCCGAAGGATGTGAAGGATCGGCCGATGAACTTACGGTGGGACGAACTGCCTCCGAAGGCGCACGAATTCGAACTCGAATACCTGAAGGCCGTCAGCCAGCAAATCGCAACGGCGCAGATCATCGCGCAAACGACGGATCTCGTTTTGAAGGAGCGCAACGAGAAACACGCGGTCGGGTTGCAGTATCTGGCCGAACACTGGATGCGACAAATTCGCAACACGCAGAACGAATATTACATGCGGCCCGCGCTGGCGCTAAGTTGCCTCGTGTTCGCGCTGATCGGCTGTCCCGTCGGCATTTGGGCCAATCGTGCGGACTACCTGAGTTCGTTCGTGATCTGCTTCCTGCCAACGGTATTCGCATACTATCCGATCTTGCTAGCCGGCTCGAACATGGCTCGCGATGGCAAAGTCCCGATGCCCGTCGGCATCTTCGCCGCCGACGCCATCGTCGCCGTCCTGGCGGGTTTGCTGACGATCCGACTGGTCAAGCGCTAATCAATTTCCGTCGCAGAAGTCGAGAGACTTCTGACGCGCGATGTTCAATCGGCTATGCTGTCAGTACACACCACCAGCTTCCCCGCCTTGGTCGCGTATGTACCGACTGCTATTTCCCGTGCTACTTCTGGCATCGATCCCTGCCGCGGCTGCGCCACCTGACTTCGACCGTAGCGTTGCGCCGCTGATTATCAAGCGATGTATCGAGTGCCATGGCCCGACCGAACCGAAGGGCGGCCTCGACCTAACGACGAAGAAAACCGTCGTGGGACTCGACGAGGAATCGGTGGTCGTGCCGAGCAAGCTCGCGATGAGCCGCCTCTGGGAGCAAATCCATACAGATGAGATGCCTCCGAAACATCCGCTGAGCGCCGCCGAGAAAGCGGTCTTCAAAAACTGGATCGAGAGCGGTGCGAATTGGGGCCGCGATCCGATTGACCCGCTCGCGTTTTCGACGAATGAACGCGGTGGCCGCGACTGGTGGGCACTGCAACCGCTGAAGCCACACGCCGTACCTGCGGGCATCAATCCGGCCGATCATTTCGTTGCGATTGCACGCACGGCCAAGGGGCTGTCCGCATCTGCACCCGCAGACCCGCGTACGCTCGTTCGTCGCCTGTATTTCGATCTCATCGGCCTGCCACCCACTCCCGAAACGATCGAAGCGTTCGCCAAGAACCCTTCCGACGAAGCCTACTTCGCACTCGTCGACAAGCTCCTCGCTTCAACGCAGTACGGCGAACGTTGGGCGCGGCACTGGCTCGATTTGGTGCGTTACGGTGAAAGCGATGGCTTCGAGCGGAACGCACCGCGGACGAATGCGTGGCACTATCGCGACTTCGTAATTGCCGCGTTCAACGCCGATATGCCGTTCGATCAGTTCGCGAAATGGCAGATCGCCGGGGACATTCTGCAACCGGACGATCCGGCGGCGATCAAGGCAACCGGCTTCCTGGTGGCGGGCATTCACAACACCGTGCTCGGCTCGAATGCCATCTCGAATGCGACCGCACGGCAAGACGAAATCGAAGATATTCTCGCTGCCGTCGGGCAGACGTTCCTCGGCCTCACGGTGCAATGTGCGCGGTGCCACGATCATAAATTCGACGCGATCACACAGGTCGATTATTACCGTTTCGCGGCCGCACTCGGTGGAGTCAATCACGGCGAGCGACCCGCGAAAAAAGCGGAGCCGACGATGGTGTACGCGATTTCGCCGAAGCCCGCACCACCCACGCACGTGCTTTCTCGCGGCAATGTCGAGAAGCCGAAAGCGGTGGTCAGTGCGGGTGGCGTGGCGAGCATTCCGGGCATGGCGAATTTCGCTTTGCCGCACGATGCACCCGAAGGATTGCGACGCCAAAAGCTCGCCGAATGGATCGCGCGGCCAGACAACCCGGCGTTCGCGCGCACGATCGTCAACCGGCTTTGGCACCACCATTTCGGTACGGGCCTCGTCGATTCGCCGAGCGATCTCGGCTTCAACGGCGGACGGCCGTCGCACCCCGAATTGCTCGATTGGCTCGCGGCGGAACTCGTGCGCCAGAAGTTTCATTTGAAGCCGCTACACCGGTTAATGGTGACTTCGATAACGTACCGTCAGTCGTCGGCGAAGCGGGCTACTGAGTTTGCGAAAGACGCGGACAATCGGCTGCTATGGCGAATGTCCCCACGGCGGCTCGAAGGCGAAGCGATACGCGACGCGATGCTCGTTGTGGCCGGGAAACTGAACCCGAAAGCGGGCGGGCCGGGCTACCACGATGTCCGCACTTACGGCGATAGCGGTACCCTGTACTACGAGCCGATCGACCCGATCGGCGACGAATTCCAGCGCCGCACGATCTACCGTTTCTCGCCGCGTGGCGAACGCAGTGCGCTATTGGAAACGTTCGATTGCCCCGATCCCTCCGCACTGACACCCCGCCGTCAAATGACGACGACGCCACTCCAGGCACTCGCACTGTGGAACGACAGTTTCGTGTTGCGCACGTCGCAATCGTTCGCCGAGCGAATCATTGCAGAAGGGAAGGGGACTACCACTCAGATCGATCGTGCGCATCGACTGTCACTGGGCCGTCAGCCGAGCGATGAGGAACGGAAACGAGCCTATGCTGTCGTGGAAAAACACGGGCTGGCGGCGTTGTGTCGCGTGCTGTTTAACTGCAACGAATTCGTGGTGTTGGAATGAACGAAGTCAGCCGTCGCGATTGTTTTTCGTGGTCCGCACGCGGCCTCGGTGTCGCGGCGTTCGCGCATTTACTTTCGCGCGATGTCAGCGGCGCGACGCCGAAACCTCACTTCGCCGCGAAGGCGAAACGGGTCGTTCACATCTCGCTGATCGGCGGGTTGAGCCACCTCGATTCGTTCGATTTTAAGCCGACGCTGAAGAAGTTTCACGGAAAACCGCTACCATCGAAGGAGATTCCCGACATCTTCTTCGGGCAAGTCGGGTTGCTTCGACAACCGGACTGGGCGTTCAAGCCGCGCGGTAAGTCGGGTCTGATGATCTCCGATCTGTTCCCGCACATCGCGGAAATGGCCGACGAACTAACGATCGTCCGATCGATGACGGCGGACTCGGCGAACCACACACCGGCGCTTTACATCGAAAATAGCGGCTTCCAGTTCGGCGGGTTTCCGTCGGCTGGTAGCTGGGTGAGTTATGGCCTCGGCAGCGAATCTGAGGAGTTGCCCGCGTACGTGATCTTGCCCGATCCGAGGGGGCTGCCGAACGGCGGGTCGTCGATCTGGTCGAGCGGATTCCTTCCCGCAGAGCATCAGGGTGTGCTGTTTCAGACGGGGGCGACGCCGGTTCGCGATCTATTCCCGGCGGTCAAACGCTCGGCAGCATCGGAGGCCGATAGTCTCGAATTGCTCCACGCGATGAACGCACAACATCAGCAACGTTCCGGCGACGAAGGGCTGTTGGCCGCACGGATGCGCAGCTACGAGCTTGCGGCAAAGATGCAATTGTCCGTGCCATCGCTCGTCGATTTGAGCAAAGAGACGGCGGTCACGCAATCGCTTTACGGCCTCGATCAACCGCAAACCGCGCCGTTCGGCCGAAACTGTCTGCTCGCGCGACGGCTGCTCGAGCGCGGCGTGCGGTTCGTGCAACTGTTTTCCGGTGGGCCAATTGCGGGCAACCCGCGAGTTAGTTGGGACGCGCACGAGAACGTCAAAGACAACCACACCATCGAGGCGGGCAAGATCGATCAGCCCGTGGCGGGCTTGCTCCGCGACTTGAAACAGCGAGACATGTTGAAAGACACGCTCGTATTGTTCACGACCGAATTTGGCCGCACGCCGTTCGCACAATCGGGGCCACAGATCGTCGGGCCGGGCCGCGACCACAACAAATACGGTTTCTCGGTGTGGCTCGCCGGCGCGGGATTGAAGGCGGGGACCGTCTTCGGGGCGACCGACGACATCGGCTGGAAGGCTGCTGAACACCCCGTGGCATGGCACGATTTCCACGCCACGATGTTGCACTTACTCGGCCTCGATCACGAAAAACTAACTTTCTACCACAACGGCATTCGCCGCCGACTCACGAACGTCCACGGCGAAGTCGTTCGCGGAATTTTAGCGTGACATCGCGAGCCCATCAAAAAACCGATTGCTGAGACAATCTAGGAGAGGTTGCCTCCCTACTATGAGCGACACCTCCAGGAAGCTACTTCTTCTCCGCCGGTTTCGCGACGCTTTCGGGAATTTTGATAATTCCATCACCAGCAGGCATGCCAAATCTAGGGAGAGCAATGTCACTCGCTTTTAGGTTAGCGGGCTTCTCGTATAGCCTGAATCCATCTGTGACAGTGCCTGAAGGAACCGGCACCAGTAAAACACCGTAAATGTCGCGATAGGTTTCTTTAAGCAGCTTCTCGGCATTTTCTTTCGAGGTCAGGTAATACACATTACCCACAACCGCGGGGGCAAGGTCGTACGCATCGCCCGCGATCTTGAGCGCCGTCATGAGGTGCGTATCGTTCAAAGTGAGCGTAATGGGTTGTTGCATTTTCTCTTTCAATCGCGTATCGACGACGATGTTTGCGCCGGTTTGTTCGCGAAGCTGATTCACGAACTCCGAGAGTGGTAAGTTCTCCGCCGCAATACCGACGATTGGACCATTCAGAATTCGAGCGATTTCATCTTGTGTCACGAGTTTGGGCGGTTCTTCATAGGGAAGCGCGACGCCTTGCCCTGGCATCGTGATTGCTACTGAGCCTCGCCCGAGGATGATCTGATTTCCCTTCACGCGAATTCCAATCTTGCCGTGGGGAACTCCGTTATCGCCTAGAGCATGGAAATGAAACAGCGATGCGACTTCTTCGAGAATGTCGCGAACCGACAGGCCTTTTACAACCGCGAGCGAGATTTTCTGTTCGTACGGCTTCTCAATTCCACGTTCGCGAAAGTACCCGACATCGAGGCGAATCGTACTGCCGGTGCGCTCGCTCAATTCCACGAGCAACTCGGCGACGGTTATTTCCTGAATTGGGACCAGTATGCCCGCATCTTTGTCGAGTGCGAGCATCGTGGTGGCGGTGCGTCCGGTGGCGATTAAAGCGAGCGCCTTTTCGGTTGCTGGCGGTTTCGCGGCAATTGGTTTTGGCAGTTCGGCGGCCACTTTTACGGCCGGCTTGTCGTCGGCCGTGGCAAAGTAGATGCCCGTTCCCGTGCTGCCGAGCAACCCGAGGCCGATGCCTAAAATGGCGAGTAACTTCAATTTGGTCAGGCTCATGATCGAAACTCCGTGTGCTAACGAGGTGACCGTGGGCGAGAGTGCCCCGGCCGCAGAATCGGACAGTGTCAGGAGGATGTCGCGAATCGTGTTCGCGATCAGCGTGTGAATCATCGGGGTCGTGGCGCTCAAAGACGCTTCGAAAAGGCGTTCGAGCGATGCGGCCGTGGCGACCCCGAGGCCCCGCCGCACCAACTTGGCTTGTAACTGCTTTCGAGCCGTGTTCAAACGCGAATCGACCGTTCCCACAGGTATTTTCAACGCGGCAGCGGCCTCGGTGTTGGTCTTCCCTTCGATCAAACACAGCACCAGCACCGTGCGAAACTTCTCTGGCAAACTCGCGAGTTCATCGTCGATAATCGCGTGTTGCTCGTGCAAAATCGCGTTCGCATCGGGTGGATCGTTCATCGGCACGTCTTCCATCGGCAACGATCCCATCGAGCGAGCCGCCTTTCGACCGCTCGCTTTCAGGGCGATCAGGTACGCCACGCGGTACAGCCAGCCCGGCAGCGAGTCGCGATTCGCAATCTTCGCGGCATCGCGAGCGAGCACCAGAAACGCCGCTTGAAACGCATCGTCCGCATCGGGAACCTTGCCGAGGCGTCGGCAACAGACCGCATACACCATTGGCCCATGCCGATGCACGAGCGTTGCGAATGCCGCTTCGTCACGCGATTCCACGAATCGGCCCAGCAACTCGGCATCCGCTTCCGTCGCTTGCGGAGCCAGTCGGCGTGCAAAACCGAGCCAGTCGATGCGAGCCGGTAATTTCATCGCAAGCCTCCCGTACCATTCGCTCCGACCACATAGTTCCACGAGAGTCGGCAATACTTCAAAAAATCTTTGTTGAGTTGCTATTGAAACGCGAACGAGCGGAGTGCGTTGGTCGCCAACGGGTTTCGCTCGATTTTCACCTCTCATAATCGACGTAAGTCACATTTGCGGAGTTTCTAAAACCGGTTTTTTGGCATTTTTGCGTCTCGAAATGCCCCTTTTTGATCGCAAATTACGGATGCGTTTCGATGGTTTTTACCGTATCTCGAACTCATCAATGGGGTTACGCCGATGGTCATTCGACTAACACTCGGCGTAAGTACCGACCAAAAATCGACCGGACGCAACACAAAATCGACCGACCACGACACAAAATCGACCGACCACGACATTTTCACGACACTTGGAGACATTCTCACGACACTTTGCGCACGTCGCGAATTCCGACTTATGTCAAATCGCCTAAAACTTATTGACTTTCCATTTTCGTGTGAGCATAGCCAACTGACAACCCCGATGTGGCGGCACTCTGCAATAAATATTTCCAGAATTCGCTTGACGCCACGGATTGTCAGTGGGAAGCTGATCATTAATTGGTAGCAATAGTACCGATTGGAAGAGTTCCTCATGCTCAACTTCCACCAACTCGTTCGACTCCCTCACTCTGAGATGAATCGGCTCGATATTGTCAAAGGAATCATTCATTCGCGATACATCGCACACGTGAGAATTTCACTGCTATGACACTGAATAAATACACAATAGTTCTTGCCGCAATGTTGCTATTTTCTTGCTTACTATTAATGGGTTGTAGCGTGAATCGATTCGACAAACCGGACTTTACGATCGTCCAGAAAGCCATAACAGCATTTGCACCGCCATGTGAGATTATCGACAGCAACAGAGAAGATAAAACATATTACTGGTTTGTATGGGTGTGATCTCGCTGGTGCGCGCAATTTCAAGGGTTTTTGGCTTGCCGAAGACCGATTTCACCGGGAGTCCGTGACGGAATCGTCAGAATCTTGATC
>JAYVQG010000411.1:0-13226 GCA_043757025.1 Limnoglobus sp. | reverse complement strand
ATTCCGAAATCGGGAATGATTCCAGGGATGGGTGGGTGGGTAAGTGGTGGAATCATTCCCTGCTACCCAAAATCGCCGCAATTGAAACCAGGCCCTCATTTCGATGGACGGAGACGGGAAGTCGATCCTGTTGATGTATCGCAACGCGATGCGGGCGTAGTTCTTCTTCGACTTCACCGTATTTTGGTAGACGTTCCAGAGCCTTTTCGCCTCAGCGCTAAACTCATCCCAGGTCGTGTACGGCGCTAACAAGCTAAACGCGAACCCGTCGCGCTTGGCTTGAAATATCCTCTTCCCGTCGTCGCTCGTCCAAGAATAACCGATCGGCTCGGATGTCGTGGAGGCCGACGGCTTCGCTCCCAGTTCGATGCGGCCGGTCGAGAAGTGCAAAGCACCTTTGGTAGGGTAATCCTGTCGGATTTTGCCGCCGCACTTCGCGAGCGAATCGAGAGAGATGCTTGAATCCTGGAATTTAATGGCCAGAATGGCCTCTACAATCGGTGATTTGTCGTAGTGTTTTCCCGTGCTCATTTGCCGACCGTTGTCATTGGTATTCGTTACGTGGAACCGTCATGCAGGGAGCCGTATTTACGCCCGCACATTACGCCATTGTACCGATTCTCCCGCACAGTTGGCCACATTCCGACTGCAAGGTAAAGGTTAGTGGGCCTATCGCTACCACCCTACCCACCCACTGCACGCCTGCACAGATTGCCGACGCATCGCGGCCGGAAATTCTCGCGGTCGTCGGCGTGTCGATCAATGCCGAATCTGCCGACACGTAGCGACACCTACCGAGACAGGGCGACGAACCGCCGGATTGAGTGAAGAAACGAAAATACGCCGCGAAAACGGCATTTTCGCAGCGTATCGAGGATTCCGTCTGAGAGGCCCCTCCCGGATTCGAACCGGGGGTGACGGTTTTGCAAACCGTTGCCTTACCACTTGGCTAAGGGGCCTTATCGTTCGATCATTTCTATCGTTTCGTGGGGTTTGCGTCAACCGCAGTCGCCGAGGTCTGCGACTCCGCTCAACTCACGTACTGTTCCAGGAATCGCTTGCTTTGTCGCAGGGCGCGTTTGCGGTCGTCGAGGGAACGCTCGTAGGCGCGATCTTCGACTTCGATGCAAACGGGGCCGTTGTAGCCGGTGTCGGTGAGTGCGGCGAAGAACTCGCCCCAATTCACGTCGCCGAGTCCGGGCAGTTTCGGTTCGTGCCAGCCGAGGCCCATGATGCCGACATCGTGCAGGCGGTCGCGGTCGATGCGTTCGTCTTTCGCGTGTACGTGAACGATGTGGTTTTTGAACTCGCGCAGGCACTTCGCGCTATCGATGAATTGCCAGACGAGGTGCGATGGGTCGAAGTTCAGGCCCAGCGTATTCGGGAACCGCGCGAAGAGTTGTCGCCACGTGGCGGGGTTGATCGCGAGGTTTTTGCCGCCGGGCCATTCGTCGTCGGAGAAGAGCATCGGGCAATGTTCGATGCCGATCCGCACGCCGTGCGCCTCGGCTTCGCGCACGATCGGCGGCCACACCTCTTCGACGCTGGCCATGTTCTCGGCGATCGTTTTCTTGCTGTCGCGGCCGATGAACGTGTTGACGATATTCACGCCCAACAGCGCCGCCGCACGGATGACGCACTTCAAATGTGCGGCCACCATCTGGCGGTGTGCCGGGTCGGGGTCGAGCGGGTTCGGGTAGTAGCCGAGTCCGGAGATCGTAACGCCAGTGCGTGCGATTAACGCTTTCACGCGATCGACTTGCTCGGGTCCGAAGGTTGTGACATCGAGGTGCGACACGCCCGCATATCGTCGTTCGGCCTTGCCCGGCGGCCAGCACATCACCTCGACGCAGCCGAATTTTTCCGCCGCCGCGAAGGCGAAGACTTCTTCCAAACTCAAGTCGCCGAGAATGGCACTGACGAAACCGAGTTGCATCGCATTCACCGGGAGTAGGGTAAAATCGAGTCATGCGTGACGAACACACACGATTACTTTTTATGTCTTTTCTTGTGGTGACGCGGTGGCTTTGGACTCGGTGTAAAAATACTCGTCACGTTAGCTTTATCGGAAGTTGATACGTGAGGATTCGTATCAACTGTTTCAGAAGTGTTATCAGTTGGTGAAACACCTAAATTTGTCGTTACCGTACCCTTATGCGATTCGACACAGTAACGGTCGATAAGATGGATCAAAAATCCCAAAAGAACTGTTGCAAATCCGCCCGCCAAACAGTTGCGGTACAATTCTCCCCAAACCTGCTCGTCAGAATTATAGCAACACAAGATCACGAGCAAGCACCAGACAAACACGAACGTCAATGGCAACCCGATCGATTGAGCGAGGAGGTATCGACAGAAGTGCCAAGGTTTCCACAAATTATCTTTCTTCGTGTTCCATAATTGGAGTGGCGGGAACTGAGTGTCGTACCACGAATAGCGATCTTCACTGGGGTCAAAAGTGGCAGTTTCTACATGCCCGACCTTTTTTCGCCACCACCAATCCAGTCGGGCGAGTTGGTAATCGGCACCCCAGAGTGAGCGATAAACGATAAGTGCAACTGAGACACCCACGAAACCGAGAAAACCGAGAAAATAAGGTGCAAGCCACCGGATTTCGGAAAATGTCGCTGAGGTTGTAGACCAGCTTTTCCCTTGTGGCGGTACGCTCATTTGCTTCGGTGGATCCCCATCCGAAACGCGATTGACATCGACAGTCTTCGCATCGCCTCTCGTGACTTCCTTCGTGTCGCTTGTGGGATGCAGAGATGGTGTTGTCGTCGTACGTTCGATCACCGTTTCGATGATTTCTTTGCCGTCTGGACTTCGTTTTTTTATCGTGCGAGTGGTTTCAACCGTTGTAGGTTGTGACTCAGCACTCGACAGAGTCGTCGTACTCTTGAAGCTCGGTTCCCGAGTCACATCCCATTTTAACGCACCACTCGCAAATAGCCCCGCTGCGGCAAACAGAAGACCTTGCAATGTCAATAACCACGTAATGCGGTCATTGACGAGGTTGTTTTCGTACTCGACCGCCGAACGAACTTTAGCCCAGAGTTCGAGGCAAGGTTTTAGTGGTTCCACAACTGGGCCTTTTAGTCTTCGTCTGGGGTTTGGAGCATACTCAACATGTTCCTTAAAACACCTGCTAGACGACATCCATCGATTGCTGAAAGTTTAGCAAAAGAGAGTATCGGCGCACTCGCAACATCAGTCAATCACAATTTGCAATTTGCAATACGAATTTCGCAAATCGCACGAAAACGGAAATCGTGTCGCCAGGCCTTACCCGCAGCCGAACCGCTCCGCCGCCGCAAAGGCGAAGACTTCTTCCAAACTCAAGTCGCCGAGAATGGCACTGACGAAACCGAGTTGCATCGCGTTCACCGGGGTGGGGAGTTGAGTAGCGGGTTTGAAGTATAACCGTTCACGGGGCGGAATGCTTACGAGTCTCCCACCGGGATGAATCCGGTGGCTCGTTGTGTCAGTTGAATTTCATCCGGAAGAACTCGCGGCGCATTCCGGCTTGCCAGTCGAGGCTCATGACGGCGTCGATGTTTCGGAAGCCGGCGACGGCGGCCAGCCGCAGGAAATGCGAGCGATTCAGGACGATGGCTCCGCGGTTTCCCGAGTAGCGTTCGGGTTCGTTCGATGTGAATGCGTCGGCGTACAGCCAGCCGTTCGGTGCCAGCAACCGTGCGGTTTCGGCCATCAACAGCACCGTTTCGTCGGGGTAGGTGTGCGTGAACACGCTGAAGAAACAAACCCCATCGAATCGGAGATCGCGTATCGGTAACGTCGTCGGTTCGTTCACCAGAAACTGAAAGTTTTTGCGTAGAAATCGCGATTTACAGAAGTCGATTCCCGACTCGCCGACATCGGTGCCGACGTATAGGCCGTTGTCCGAAAGAAAGTGTTCGCAGGCTTGCGCGAGTTGCCCCGTACCGCAGCCGACATCGAGTAACTTGTGGTGCGGTTGCAGTCCGACATCGATCAAAAGTTGAAGTTTCTCGTCTGCCAACTTGTCGTAGGCTTCGCGCGTGCCCGGCCCAGTTACGGTCCAGTAATCGCGAGTCATGTCGGCCGTCGCGTATTCCTTCACGTAGTCGATGTCGGGTGGCAATGCCGATTCTGCGTCGATGGATTTACGCCCGGCTTTTGCAAAAAGGCCACGGAAACGCGCCAATGCCGGTATACTGAGCAGGCTCATGCAACGATTCTCCAATGCAGTGTTTGCCGCACGTAGCGAGAATCGCGCGTAGCTGTCAAGAGCGGAATCTCATGCCGTACCGCCGTGGCTTTTCACTCGTCGAGTTGCTCGTCGTCATCGCGATCATCGCGATTCTCATCGGTTTGTTGTTGCCGGCGGTGCAAAAAGTGCGGGCGGCGGCATCGCGATTGCACGACCAGAACAACCTCAAACAACTCGGCCTCGCGGTCCACAATTACGCTTCGACGAATGCCGAGACGCTGCCGCCGATCTTCACGCCCGACCCGGCGGGCATCCGGTGGTGGTTCGCGTTGCAACGCAGCGATGGCACGCTCGAAACCGCCGGCGGGCACTTGATGCCATACATGGAGAACAATGCCTCGGCACTACAAAGCCCCGCGAAAGCGCCGGGGAAAGTGCGGCTGACCGTCGACGGTCTCACCGGCGGGTACGGGTACAATTATCGCTACCTCGCGCCGCTCAGCGTGGCGCTCCCCGCCGTAACGGGCCGTTGGTCGCCCGTGAAAATGCCCACCGTTCGCAGCACCAGTCAGACCGTGATGTTCCTCAACGCCGTCGATGTCGATCCGAGCGTTCCGCAAATGATCGAAGTCCCGTACTGCCTGCCGCCATCGGATCGCCGACCTACGGTTCACCATCGCCTGTTCGGCCGCATCGTAAACATTCTGTTCGTCGACGGCCACGTCGTTGCCGTCACCGAAACCACCCGCAACGCCTCCAGCGATGCCGCAAATGTGCTCGCGCTACGCGACGCGGAGAACATCTTCGACTTCGGCACGACCGATGAAATGTGGGACCGCGAGTAAGTCGTGAGACTTCGAGGACGCTCTTGCGGATGTCCGACGCCCAAGTGATTTGGGATGAGGTGAACGAAGATCCAAAGATCTTATACCCAATCACCGCCTACGAAGTAGCGCCACGCCGATAACGGATAGGAGACGACAAATGTCGCGAAGTACGAAGCCTGCGATATCCGAATTGGTACGCCGCCGTGCGAACGAGGTTCGTGCGAAACTGGCTCATAAACCGGGTGCGGAGGAACTCGTCACGCCCGAAGATCGTGCGGATGCGGCCCCGTTTTATTTCGAACTCCGTTCGACGATGGCGGCATTGAAGGCCGCGAGGGAAGCGGCGGGACTGACGCTCGCCGATGTCAGCAATAAGACGGGGTTGGCGTTGGAAACGCTATCGCGGCTCGAAACTGGAGCCGCCACAAATCCGACCTGGCAGACGCTCGGCACGATCGCCGTAGCCGTCGGCTGTCGATTGACACTCACCGCTTCCCCGTCGCACTAACGATCACTCGGCAGCAGCCGTAACGAGGTTACGGCGCTGCGGATGACATCGTCGGCGCGCCAGGCGATCGGAATGCCTTCGCCCTTTTGCCATAGCTCGAATTGATCGGCGTAGTGCGGTGACAGTGGGTTGCCACTTTGGCCGCCGGCGAGCACGAAGCGGCTGTTCGACCAATCGGTTACGTCGAACGTCGTGCGTAAATTTGCGATGTTGTGCGTGAAATCGAGCGGCGCGAGTGGGCGAACGCCCGCCTGCATGACGGTGTTCGAGTCGCCGCCGATTGGCACCGGACCGACGTTGAACAGCCTGCCGAACGGCGTATTCGCGAACAACGTGTGATCGAGCCGCAGTTGGCGCATTTCGCCCCACACCCAGAACGCGGGGCCGGGGCCGACGGTCTTGCGTAACTGGCGTATCACCATTGTCAACACGTCGATCATCTCGTCGGCCCACGAGTGTGCGAACCAGTCTTTCGGCTGCGTTTGCAGCAGATACACCAAATGTCCCACGCGACGTTCGGAGAACAAATTGTGTGCGAGCGGCCCTTTGCCTTCGCCGCCGAGGACGGTTTGCCAACTCTTCGGTGCCTTCGCTTTCGCCACGCGCACGCAGAGTTCGTTGACGAACAATTCGTACACGGCGGCTCCAGCGGAGTCTGCCGTCGCGTGCCCGTTCCAGTCGCGCAGCACCTTGAGGCCGAGTGTGGCATCGGGGTCGTGGGAAGTCAGTGACAGTACGATGTCGCGGATCTGTTCCCAGGGTAACGAACGAACGCTGAGTTGGAGTGCGCGCAGCCCGGCGAGATCCCAGTCGGTGCGTTTGGCGAGTTCGTCGCGGATGATCGCTTCGCGGTATCCGTCGATGAAATCGACGCCGAGGAAAACGCGGTCGGCCCCGGCAGGGATGGCGTTCGCGGTGCCGTAGAAACCGACTTCGGGGTTGCGAACGAACGGCATCTCCTCGAACGGTAAATGCTGCGTTTCCCAGCCGACGTTGGGGTCGTTCGCGGGGAGCGGTATCGTGCCGTGGCCGTTCTTTCGCTGCGGCACCGTGCCGACGAGTTGCCAGCCAATTTCGCCGGTTTCGTCGGCATACACGACGTTCAACGGCAAGAATGGCCACGCAGAGAACGGCTGGCGGAACGCTTCAAACGATCGCGCCCGTGGGGCATCGAAGAAGCCGCGAACCGGCAGCGGATCGAGCCACACGGCCCGCATCGAGATCGCTTCCGGCACGCCTTCGAGTAACGGCGTGATGATCGGCCCGCGCGGCGTCACGAACACCCATTCCTCAAAATCACTCGCACCTTTAATGCGGATCACTTCGCGAATCAGTTCCGCGCCGGGGATCACGCCATCGCTGTCGACCGTCTCGATAAACAGGTCGGTGTTGTCGGTCAGCCCCGCCGTGACGCCCCAACAGGCGAAGCCATTGTGCCCGATCGGAAAGACCGGCGCGCCCGCGAGCATCGCCCCAACGACGGCCCATTCCGGCGTGTTGATGTGCCCCAAATACCATGGCGGCGGAATCGTCGGCCCGAGGTGCGGATCGCTCGCCAACAACGGTTTGCCCGTCGCGGATCGTTGCGAACCGACGACCCAGTTGTTCGAGCCACCGCCGCGCGGCACGTACTGTTCGAACAGCGCCAAATCCTTGCCGAGCGCATCGAGAAGCGACGTGTGAACGGTCGCCGTGGCATCGTGCGAGTATGGAATCGCATCGACGGCGCGTAGCGCATCGATGCCGTCGTCGCGCAGAATCCGCAGGCGTGCGAGTTCGCAATCCCAGTTCGATGGCAGTGCGAACGATTGCAACTTCACGATGCCGAGAACGTCGCTGCCCTCGTACGGCGTACACTCACCGCCGAGAATCGCGAGTTCGTGCGGCTTCTTCGATAAGCCCACGGAACGGCCCGCGTTCACCCCCGCCGCGAACGCTGTCAACGAGGCTTGCACGTCCGCATCGACGATCGGAAACTGCGCGACCGCCGCACGGTGGAAGCCGATGCGACGGCTCATGCGATCGACCGGAAGGCCCTTCGCACCGACGAGTTCGGAGAGGGTGCCACGGACGACCCGCAACTGCGTTTCGAGTTGAAACGCGCGATCTTGCCCCTGCACGTAACCCGCGCCGAACATCGCATCGCGGTCGTTCTCGGCTTCGATGCACGGCACGCCGTAACGGTCGCGGCGGATCGTCACCGGCTGTTCGATGCCCGGTATCCGCACCTCGCCGGAGACGATCGGCAGTCGTCGCCCGAGTAGCGCTCGCGCTAGCCAATAGCTCAGGCTCATTCGCACATCTCGCAGGAAAAGTTAGACCGTACCGCGTACCGTCGAATCTTATGATTTGAACGAGGAACTGTTCGGAAGAAGGGGCGATGCCGCAACCCGAAGCGAAACTCCATACCTTAATTGCGTGTCTCCGTTCCACGAAAGAGGGTTCCCGATGTCGCTATCTCAGCGTTCGATTGCCGAGTTTTTCGGTACGTTTTGGCTCGTATTCGGCGGTTGCGGCAGTGCCGTACTGGCTGCGAAGTTCGTCGATTCGGGAAATCCCAACATCAATTTAGGGATCGGTTTCGTCGGCGTATCGTTCGCCTTCGGGTTGACCGTTCTGACGATGGCCTACGCGATTGGCCACATCTCAGGCTGTCACTTGAACCCGGCGGTTTCGGTTGGTCTCGTCGTGGCGGGACGATTTAAAGCAGCGGAACTCTTGCCGTACGTCATCGCGCAAGTCCTCGGCGGTTTGGCCGGCGCGGGCGTGCTGTTCGTGATTGCCTCCGGCCAGGACAATTTCACCGCAGCCGGTGGCTTCGCCTCGAACGGCTATGGCGAACATTCGCCGGGTAAATACTCTATGGTCGCCTGTTTGGTTGCCGAAGTAGTGCTGACGTTCGCGTTCCTCATGATTATCCTCGGCTCGACCGACTCGCGCGCCCCAGCCGGGTTCGCGCCGATCGCCATCGGCCTCGGTTTGACGCTCATTCACTTGGTCGGGATTCCCGTGACGAATACATCGGTGAACCCCGCCCGCAGTACGGGGCCAGCGATCTTCGTCGGCGGCTGGGCACTCGAGCAACTCTGGCTGTTCTGGGCCGCCCCGATCGCCGGTGCGGCACTCGCCGGGTTGACGTACAAGAATCTGTTCGCCAAGCCGAACGCGGTGTAGTGCTTACGAGCCACCGAGTTCATCCCGGTGGCTCGTCTCGGACAATCGAGAGGAGTGGCTGCATCCCACCGAGTAGGCGAGTAGTTCCATCACTCCGCAAAGCAATCCCGAACGCTGTCCAACTGTCTTGCCGTTCCTATTACGAACCGTAGTGAACCGTTTGCAAACTCACGGCGTATAGTTTAGCGGTGGCCCATTCCAGCTTCGATTCCTCGGACGAAATGACGGACGAGCAGCTCCTCGTACGACTGCGCGATGGCGATCGCGAGTGGTTCGGGACGCTGGTACGGCGCTACGAACGCGAACTGTACGGCTACCTACGCCGCTATCTCGGCGATGCCGAACTGGCGGCGGACGTGTTTCAAAATACGTTCGTTGCGGTGTTCACGAAGATTCAGCAATACGAACCCGGCCGTGCGGTGCGGCCTTGGCTGTATGCGATCGCCACGAATCAGGCCATCGATTCGCTGCGCAAACAGAAGCGGCGATCCGAACGCACCACCGATCCGCTGCCGACCGGCGACGATGCGAAGGCGAGGACGTTGTTCGAACTGCTCGCCTCCCGCGAGGCTGACCCGGCGGAACTGGCCGTCAGCGACGAACTGAGTCAGCAGGTGCGCGGGGCCGTCGATCAGTTGACGGACCTGCACAAGCAGGTAATTGTGCTTTCGTACTTTCAAGGATTCAAGTATCAAGAAATTGCCGAGGTGCTGGGCATTCCGCTCGGTACGGTGAAGTCGCGGTTGAACTCGGCGATGGCGAAGTTGACGGAAATTTGGATGAGGTCCGCCGCCACTGGCGGTTTATCGGAGTGATTCGATGGACGATTTACTCGTCGGATATGCCCTGAACGCGCTGAGCGACGCCGAGATGGCGACGGTGACGGCGTACATTCGCACCCACCCCGCCGATGCAGAAAAGGTGCGGCGCGTTCGCAAGATGTTCGCCGTGCTCGACGCCGACGCCGAGCCAGACCTGCCGCCGCCCGGCCTCGCGATGGCCGCGATCATTCGCACCGCCGAGCACGTCGTTCAGCATGGTATGCCCGATGCCGAACCGACCGTCGAAACGCTCCCTCCGGTGCCTCGCACGCGGGGCGACGCGCGGTTTTGGTCGGCCCGATACGTGGAAATTGCGATTGCCGCTTCGATCGCGTTTCTCATGTTCGGGTTAGTCGCCACGGCCGTTTCCAAGCTGCGCTTCGAGAACCAAGTCGCCGCCTGCAAGAATAATCTTCAGACACTTTACACGAGTCTCAGCCGGTATTCCGACCTACACGATGGCAATTTCCCGAAGGTCGGCACGCCCGATGCGCCGCGCGCCGGGGACTTCGTCGCCGCGCTCACCGAGGCGGGCCAGTTGTCCTCCACTGTGCGCGCCGTTTGCCCTGCGGATACCGACGCGACCTCCCCCGTCAGTTACGTTTACACGCTCGGTTACCGCAATCCTGCCGGGCAGTTGATGGGACTGAAAAAGTGCCCGATCGCCGACGAAGATCGGACGCCGGTGTCCGCCGACGTACCATCTGCACACGGTCGCGGCCAGAACATACTCTTCGCGGGTGGGTTCGTGCAATTCTCGACGAAAACCACCGTCGGCCCCAACAACGACGATATTTATCAGAACGACGATGGCCGCATCCGCGCCGGCCTACATCGCTTCGACGCCTCGCTCGGTCGCGCCGACGACGTGCCGTAAATTCGTCGCGGCGAATTGTGATTCGCCGCGAAACGAAATCAACATCCCCATCAGCGCCGCGACGGATAACACGAATGCCATCGTGTGCGTGCCGTAGACGAGTGCCATGTCTTGCGATTCCGACCCCATGAAGCTCGGTAGCCACATCAGCGCCACGGCGACGGTGAAGATACCGCCGATGCCGATTCGCGTTCGCTTCGGGAAATGCGTACTGCCAATCGCCCAGCAGATCGCGCTGAATGGCACGATCAGCGCCACCGCGTGATGCTTCCACGTTCGTTCGCTGAACAGCAACATGCCGATGAGAATCAGGCCGTACTCGGCAACGAGCGCCGGCCCCGCTCGCGGCACATTCGCGCGGTGCGTCGGCCAACGGCACAACGCGACGACGACGATCGCGAATAGCAACATCGCCAGTTGCACGATCCGCTTCGCGTTCGCCGGGCCAACGTCGGCGAGATTGTGGAACCCGGCCGATACCGGCTGGCCGTCTTCGGGGTCGTATTCCAGGAACGATGGCTCGGCGGTGAGCAAGCGAAACACGACGCCGGGGATCGACTGATTCGGGTGCTCGGTCGTCACTTTGCCGTCGATCGCGAACGGCTTCACCATATGCTCGAACCAACTCGTCAGCAGCGTGCGGTTATACTCCCAACCGAGTACGCCACCCGGCACGATCGCGAGCCACAACATCGAACCGACGACCACCCCGGCGAGCGCTCGCCAGGCGCGCTTCCAGAGGAAGTACGGCACGAACAGTGCAGGCGTCACTTTGCAAGCAATTGCTAAACCGATGGCGAGACCGGCGGTGAAATCCCAACGCCGACGGAAGCACTCGAGCGCACCGACGACCACGAACGAGATGAACAAATTGACGTTACCGTGCGCCAAGTCGCCGAGAATCGGGTGCAAACTCAGCGCGATCGCGAGTCCTTTCACCCAATCGGCCACGGGCACCGCGAGCAAGCGAAACGTCCAGACGATCATCGCGATCGCCATACCGACCTTTGCGAAGAACCACGCCATCGCGCCGGCGAGCGGCGGCAGTTCCATGAACGGACGCAAGATCAGCGCCATGATCGGCGGGTTCGGGTAGCGGAATTCGTCGTAGATATTTCGCCCGTCATCGAGCGCGAGAACCTGCGGTCGCCAGCGTAAGAACGCCGTGCGCGTCTGGTCGCCGAGGCGACTCGGCTTCTCCGCCTTCGCGTAATACTTGATGGCGGTGAACAGACACAGGAACGCGATGCCAAACAGAAATGCCCGCCGCAACGTGCGATCCGAGAGGAAGCGAGACGGAACCGAATCGGGCACCGTACTCGCCTTCGCGAAAACCGTTGGCTCATCCGGGTTCATCGTACGATCAGACCCGTTGTCGGGTTGTAGGTCGTGCCCGTGAAGGGGTTGACGTAGGTACCCGAGCCGGGAATGTATGCGCCCCACGGCGAGAACGAGCCGGTGCCAGGGACTTGGTAGAACGTGCCTTCTCGTGTGATTGCGATGCCGCTCAACGGGCGAACGACCGTCCCGGTAACGGGATTCACCGCGAGGTTGCGACCGACTTGAATCACGGCCCCTGCTTCGCGTTGAGCAAATCCGGGCTGCAAGAACGGGTTGTTGAAGCCGTTCGGCACAATCTGCGTCGTCTGCGAGAACGTCGTGCTGTTCGTGTAGCCGTTGTTGTAATAACCCGTTTGGGATTGCGACGTGAACTGATAGCCCCACGGGTTTACGGGCACGGGATAGTAGTTCGGTCGCGCCCACGGATTGATGATCGGGATGCCGTTTGGCAGATGACCGATCACGCCATTGTTGCCGCCCTGCCAGTACGGCCCGTTGTGGAACCCGTTGTACTGCCAGGGGTTAGAGTAGTTCCACGGGTTGTTATTGTTGCCGTAATAGTTGTTGCCGTAACCGTTGTTATAGCCGTTGTTGTAACCGTTGTTCCAGGGGTTGTAGTACTGCGCGTCGGCCACGCCCGCCGTGGTCGCCGTAAGTAGTATCGTTGCCAGGATGTTACGCAATTGCCCAAACATGATGTGGACTCCTTCGGTATTTCCCCAATTATAACGTACCCGCAAGGTCGGTTGTGAGTGAATTTTCGCCGAACGCCGAACATACCACTCTAAACGTTGCCGTGCCAGTAACTTGCGCTATTCAAAAAAATCGACGCAACCGATTTCCTATTTTGTAAGGTAGCACGTTCGTAAAACCGGAGGCCACCATGTATTGTCCGTCCTGCACGCACCTAAACCTTCCTGGAACCGATCTTTGCGTGAAATGCCTACTCGACCTGACCGCGTTGGACCGCCCCGAACCGCACGATAAGGTCGAACGCAGCCTGATGGACGACACGGTTGCGATACTCGGGCCGAAGAAACCGGTGACGGTATCCGCAGATGCCCTGCTTTCTGAGGCTATTCGTCGCATGATCGACGGCGGCGTCGGCGCATTATTGGTGACGGACGCCAACGAACGTCTGATTGGCATACTGACGGAACGCGATTTTCTTACGAAAATGCCTGTCAACGGCACAAATAGTAGCGTCGGCGACTACATGACCCGCGACCCCGAAACCGTCGCCGCCACCGATCCGCTCGCGTTTGCCCTGAGAAAGATGGATGTCGGCGGGTATCGCCACCTGCCGATCGTCAGCGTCGATGGCGTACCCGTGGGCATGATCTCCGTGCGCGATGTGTTGAAGCACATCACGAAATTGTGCAAGGAATAATGGGCACGGTTCAAAACCCGGTTGCAGTTTTGCCAAATAAGACCACTAAAAATTTGGTTCTGGCGTGATTGGAATTGGGCGAAATCGGACGTAAGTCGT
>JAYVQG010000410.1:0-13247 GCA_043757025.1 Limnoglobus sp. | reverse complement strand
TGAAGGAGCAAACGATACGCAGTTCGCACGCGACGTTTGGGTACCTGGGAACGCAGCGATTTCGGCATGGTTACCGATCGGTCCTGCCCCGACTCAGAAAGCGGAATTGGCCCGTGAAATCCAGATGCTGCTATACGACCGGACCGACGGGATCGACCGCCTGATTCTCCCGCCGGGGGAAGAGCGGGTTCGAGGTCGCGTGGTGTCGTTTCGAAAGCACGAACCGACGATGGCGGTATTCGTCGACGATCCGACGTCGCAAGACTATTCCTCATTTCGAGTGCCCACACCGGATGAAGAGGTCATCAAAATTGCGAAAGTCGTTCGCGGGTTGAACCGAATGTCGGTGTCGATTTACGTGACGTCGGCCGAAGAATTACCTAGCTCGATTGAAGCGCTCGACGGGCTGGATCAAATCGTACTCGCGAGCAATCGATTGAAAACCGACCCCGTCACACTGGCCGCCATTCGCGGTTGGGTCGAACGCGGTGGGTTGTTGTGGGTGATGCTCGATCGCGTCGATCCCGATTTGCTCGGACCGATTCTCGGCGAAAGCTTCGTGCCGACTGTCGTCGATCGAACGAGTTTAACATCGGTAAAGTTGACCGACCGTTTCGGAAGCACGGAGAAACTCGCGGCCCGCGAATTCGATCGGTCGGTGCCATTCGTTCGCATTGCGATGGCAGACCGCGACAGTGTCGTTCACTCGATCGATGGTTGGCCCGCTTCGGCAGTCGTGCGGCGTGGGCGCGGCAAAATCCTCATCACGACGCTCGGACCAGCGGGCTGGTATCGCGATCGCAATTTGACGCCGACCGAACGTCCGCGCGAAAACGCGCCCCCAGGTACTCCAGCCGTAGCGATTGTCGATCCGCCATCGCCGTTTCCGAGCGTGCCGGACTTGCCGGTGGGAATCAACGAACTCGAGGCCATCGCAGGGGAATTCAAGCCGAGCGTACACCTGTTTACACCCGACGACATGCGAAGTTTACTGACCGACGAGATCGGCTATTCGGTTCCGCCGCGCGGGCTAGTCGTCGGCATTTTCGGTGCGTTTATCGCGAGCCTCTTCGGCGTCGGCTTCCTGATGCGACGCTCGAAACAAACGGCGATGGTCGCGCTCATCGGCCCGCTGGCTGCGTTCGTTGCAGCGGTTGCATTCGTGGCAGTCGGCATTTCTGCGAGGCAATCCGTACCGCCGACAGTCGCAACGGCGGAAATCGTCGAAATCGCACCGGGTGGTCGGGAAGCCTCCATTCGCGGATTGTTCGCGACCTATCAACCCGAGTCCGGCCCCGTGAAGTTGTCGGCGAATAGTGGAACGATTCTCGACCTCGATTTACTAGGCCTCGAAGGCCAAACGCGACAAAAAGTTTGGACCGACCGCGATGCGTGGCACGACGAAAATCTCTCGCTACCCGCCGGCGTACGACTCGGATCGTTCCGTGGTACCCGGACGACGGGAACCGTTGTCGCGAAGGCAACGTTCGGGCCGGACGGGGTGCGCGGCCAATTCTTACCTGGCGTCTTTCAGAATCCCAGCGATGCCATTGTCGTGACGCCGAACCGCGATCGTTCCGCCGTACGTATGGCTACCGATGGTAATTGGGAAACGGGCGGTCAAGACCTGTTGAGTGGCGATCGATATGTGGCAGGGTTAGTCCTCAGCGATCGACAACAACGGCGGCAAGATGTCCTTCGCAAACTGCTTGCGACTGCATCGCCCGAATCGATTGCCGGCCGCGATACGATGTTGGTTTGGGCTACGACCGCCGACGTTCCGATTGCTGTTGGCGAAGGCGCAAAGACCGTCGGGAATTCGCTCGTATTCGTACCGATCGAGTGGGAGCGACCCGCACCCAGCACGCGGGTAAGTATTCCCGTCGCGTTCTTGCCGTATCGGCGGTTCGAACTCGGAACGCTCCGTGCGGTGACGATGGATTCGACCTATCCCGTCGATTCGCGAATCCGCTTCCAGATACCGCCATCGGTTCTGCCGCTGACAATCGAACGGGCCGTGTTGCACGTGAAAGCTCGGTGCCCATATCGCGCCGTCACGCTCAACGGTTATACGGGTGACGTGCCGACGAAACTCCTTCGAGTTGTCGGGCCAGCGGAGACGATGACGCAGGAAATCGCGGATCCGAAATACCTGCAACTCGACGCGACTGGCGGCCTGCACGTGGGCCTCGCCATCGGCAAAGACGAAAGCAGTACGCCGCGATCCGACACGCCGTGGGCGGTCGAGTCGATCAGTCTGGAAATTGTCGGTAGCACCAATCCGCGATAAGCACGCGACCCTCTCGGAGCGATTCATGGGAACGGACGGTCCAGTCATCGAAACGAAAGACCTTACAAAAAAGTACGGCTCCTTCGTCGCGCTCGACAAACTGTCGATTTCGGTCGAGCGCGGCCAGATTCTCGGCTTCATCGGCCCGAACGGAGCGGGGAAAACGACGACGATTAAAATCCTCGTCGGACTCGCACGCGCGACGAGTGGATCGGCCACCGTTGCCGGAATCGACTGCCAACGCGATGCCCGCAAGATCAAACGACTGATCGGCTACATGCCAGACATCTTCGGTTCCTACGACAACATGCGCGTCGGCGAGTACCTCGACTTCTTCGGTGCGGCGTACGACATACCGCGGAAGACGCGCGGGAAGCGGATCGACGAAGTACTCGAAACGACCGGCGCGACGAAGTTCAAAGATCTCTACGTGGAAAGCCTCAGCCACGGGATGAAGCAGCGTGTCGCCATCGCCCGCACGCTACTACACGACCCCGTCGCGCTCATCCTCGACGAACCGGCCAACGGGTTGGACCCGCAAGCCCGCATCGAGATGCGGCAGATACTTCTGGACCTCACGGCACGCGGCAAAACGCTGATCGTGACGAGCCACATCCTGCCCGAACTCGCGCGGATTTGTAATCGCGTGGCGATCATCACGCGCGGTCGGTTACGCGCCTACGGCACGCTCGCCGAGATCGGCCGACAACTCAACCAACTGCGGACGATGGAAGTGCTGTTGTCTCACGTGCAGCAGATCGATCGCGTCGCCGAGATCGTGCGTTCGCAACTCGAACCCGGTTCCGAAACGACGACATCGCCCGCCGAATTTGCCGTACGCTTCCGCACCGCCAAGCCCGACGACGAACTGGCCGGGTTGCTGTCGAAACTCGCGAGTGCAAACGTCGGCCTCACGCAGTTTCGCGAAGTGCAAACCGACCTCGAAGAAGCATTCATGACCGTCACCCGCTCCGATGCGGCGGGGGACAACTGATGAATCCGATCGTACGTCGCGAATTATTGGCATTACTCCGCACCCGCGAGGCGACGGCCGTGCAGGTGGCACTCGCCGTCGTCTGTGGGGCGCTCGTGCTTCTGCGTTGGCCGGGTAGCGGCGTCAGCGACCTCAGCGGAGCGCGATCGGCGCAGGTGCTGCGCGTATTCGGCTATGGGTTGTTCGCGGGGGTACTATTCCTCGTGCCCGCGTTCCCTGCGACGAGTTTGGTGCGCGAACGCATTCACGGTACGCTGGCCCTACTACTCAATTCGCCGATGTCGCCGCTACGAATTTACCTCGGCAAGCTGTTCGGCGTACTCGGTTTCACGGCGGTTCTGCTGATCGCGACCGTACCGGCGGCGGCGGCGTGTTACGCGCTCGGTGGCAGTTCCACACGCGGCGGCGTCGGCTGGCTGTACATCGTTCTCGCGGTCGCAACGATCCAAATTACGACGATCGCGCTCTGGGTGAGTTTGCGTTCCGCATCGCCCGATACCGCACTGCGGTTCGCGTACGGCTTCATCCTCGGCCTCGCGATTCTGCCGCTCGTTCCGCACTGGTTAACGCAAGGCGATTCCGGACCGCTGTCCGATGTCGTTTCGTGGGTGCGTTGCCTGTCGCCGATCCCGGCCGTGATGGAAGTCCTCGGGCACGGCTCGGTGGGTACGTTCGGAATGGGCGGCGGCGAAGGGGCCGTCACACGCTATACGATCCTCGCACTCGCGATGAGTTTCGCATTCGCATTCGCAACGGTCTCACGCTTGCGCGGCCGTCCGCTCGACTATTCGCGTGCGGCGGGCGTCATGACGCAAGATCGTTCGTCGAGCGGCCAAGTGCTACGGCGAATCTTTTTCCTATTCGACCCGCAACGCCGTTCGGGCAACATCGGCGGGTGGGTCAATCCCGTGATGTCGAAGGAATTTCGCAGTCGGCGATTCGGTCGTTCGCACTGGACGATCCGGTTGATTGCCCTCAGTGCGATCCTCTCGCTCGCACTCACGCACCTCGCCGTGGAAGGCGCGCTCGGTTGGGGGATCGAGATTATCGGTGGGGCGCTCGTACTTTTGCAAACCGCGATCCTGATTCTGTTTACGCCGAGTTTGGCCGCCGGTTTGATCAGCACCGAGCGCGAACGCGGCACCTGGACGCTACTCCGGATGACGCCACTCTCACCCGGTAAAATCCTTCGCGGCAAGCTCCTCAGCGTCGCCTGGCCGCTATTACTCTTGATGTGCGCAACGCTGCCTGGCTACGTGTTTCTCATGACGATTAAGCCGGAACTCGCGTCGCAAGTCCAGCGCGTGCTCATCAGTTTGGGAGTCACGGCGCTGTTCGCGGTGATGGTCAGTGCCGCAGCGAGTAGCCTGTTCAAATCGACGGCGATTTCAACGGCGATTGCGAATTTTATCCTCGTCGGTATCTGCATCGGCACGCTGCTGATGGTGATCGCCCGCGATGCGCCATTCGGCAAAGACACGGTCGAAACGGTACTGACGATCAACCCCGTCGCAGCGGCGCTGAATGCTGCCGAGACACCCGGCTTCAGCGATTACGATCTGACGTTACTGAACTGGTGGATCATCAGTTCGATCAGCTTAATTCTCCTCGTTTTCTTAGTCTACCGCACGCGGCGACTGTGCCGTCCCGACTGATGGATGAACTCGATGCTTTCACGAATCCTCGCTGTTGTGTGCCTTTTCGCGCTCGTTCTGGAAGTACGTGCGAAGGGACTGCCATCGGCAATGTACAACGACCCGGTGTTGACCGTCCCGAAGGTCATCACCGTGTTTTCACACGGGCACCCCGATCAAATCCCGCTCTGGCAGGAAGCGTTATCGCAACCGGACAGCGAGGTGAAATGTCGTTCGGCGCAGGCCATCGCGGCCTCGCACCGCAAGGGCATGCCAGGGCTGAAAGTGATCGTGCCCAACTTGTTGCGCGAGTTCGAGCGCGATGCGCAATCCCCGATGGTCACATTGGCGGTAGCCGAAGCGTTGATCGCGCTCGATGCCAAAGAAGTGGGGCCGAAGTTTGCCGAACGGTTGTCGACCGCCAGCACCGATCTGCGAGACTTAGTCGAACCGGCACTCGCGAATTGGAAAGAACCGAAAGCGCTACCCATCTGGCAAGAGCGACTGAAACAATCACCCGACCGGCGAAGTGCGACGAATGCGATACGCGGCCTGTTGCAACTCGGCGATGCGTCGTCGATTCCGCGATTGCGAGAATGGGCGTTGGCGAACGACGTTCCCATCTCGATTCGCCTCGAAGCCGCTCGTGCCGTGGCGGTGTTGCGGCCCAACGGTTTTGAAGCGGACGCGAAGTTGTTAGCGAGTGATGTCACCGCACGCGGGATGTCGAACCGTCTCGTCGCGGTCAGTTTACTTCGGCAGCATTCCGGACCCGATGCGATTGCACTTTTGCAAACGCTCGCAAAGGATGCGGAACCGGGCGTGGCGGTCGTTGCGCTCTTGCGGCTCAACGAACTCGACGCGGCCGTGATGGTTCCGCTAATCGATGCCACACTTGCGAACCGCGACGCGGCCGTGCGTTTGCAAGGCGTGGTGGCACTCGATCGCAATCTGACATTGGAAAATATCCGCAAGCTCGCCGATCGACTCAAAGACGTTCACCAGGACGTTCGCACGCAGGCACGGATCGCGCTCGAAGTCGCGTTCGCCAAAAACGAATGGAAGCAGGCCGTCCGCAGCGATGCGATGCGAATCTTGGCAATGAACGACTGGCGCGGCCTCGAACAGGCCTCGCGATTATTAGCGAAAATCGATCACAAACCCGCGACGACGCGGTTGATCGAAATCTTGAAACATCCGCGCCCCGAAGTCCTCGTGACAGCGGCATGGTCGCTCCAAATGCTGGCCGTGCCGGAAACCTACGCCCCGTGTTTCGACCACTTCGAAAGCCAATATGCGATCTTGCAACTTACGTACAGCAAGATGAACGGGAAGACGATCCAAGCCTACGACGAGCAACTGAGTTTCCTCGCGCAATTATTGGGCAAGGGTCGGTATCTACCTGCCGACAAGATGTTCCAAAGCCTGATTCCACCGACACCGCCGAATCTAATTGAAATCCGCGCGGGCGCGATTTGGGCACTCGGACTGATCCACGAAGGCAAGAAAACGCCCGGATTCGAGGAACTTCTAATCGGTCGCGTCAACGCAGTGATGCCAGTCGATGTCGAACCGGACAACCTCCGTTACGCTGCCGCGATCAGCTTAGGGCGACTCAAAACCGATTCCGCCATTCCCACGCTTCGACGCTTCTGCCCAATTACAAAGCCGTCGTCGCACATCGTCTACAATGCGTGCGGTTGGTCGATTACACAAATCACCGGCGAGAAGATGCTGCCCGGCGAAATCGAACAGAAGAACATCATCTCGCAGTTCCTGTACCCGATCAAAAAGCAATGAATGACGAGCCACCGTATCATAACGGGATGAACAACACACTCTTGGCCGATTGGCTCGACGCCGCCGTCGAAGCGGCGCGTCGTGGGGCGGCCGAACTCGAAGGCTGGCGGAATCGCTTCTCCGTTCGTGAAAAGTCGCGGGCGGACCTCGTGACCGATGCCGACATCGCTTCGCAGAAAGCCATTTCGCAGTATCTCCTCGGTCGATACCCGGATCATCAGTTCCTCGGCGAGGAAGATTGCGTCGGCAAGCCACTCGCCGGAATGCGGCCCGTGGCGGGTTCGCCACCGGTGTGGATCGTCGATCCGCTCGATGGCACCGGTAACTACGCGCACGACGTCCCCGCGTATTGCGTCAACGTCGGCCTCGTCGTCGATGGCGAGATCGTCGTCGGCGTTACGCTCGACCCGCGCTTAAACGAACTCTTCACCGCAACCAAGGGCGGCGGCGCGTTCCTGAACGGCGAGCCGATTCGCGTCAGCACGATTGCCACAATCCACGATGGCCTGCTTTCGACGGGCTTTCCCACGGACTATCAGAAACAGCTGAATAACCTCGAAAAGTGGAAGCGAGTCTCCGCACATTCGCAATCGCTCCGGCGAACGGGTTCGACGGCGATCAACATGGCGTACGTTGCGGCAGGGCGGTTCGATGGCTACTGGTGCTACGACAACTGGCCGTGGGACGTGGTGCCGGGTGCGCTGTTGGTGCAAGAAGCGGGCGGAACGCTGACGGCAGCGGACGGCTCGCCGTTCGATCCGTTCCGCATGGACCTGATCGCCACGAATGGCCACTTGCACGCAGAACTGTCGAAGGTACTGAACGAGGCGTAATACAGTCGAAATCACGTTGTCAGAATCGTTATTGACTGTCAGGATTCGTGTGAGTGATGCCAACCCAACGCCCACGGACGAACGTCCGTGGGAACTTTCCAACCTCGAAATCCTCACGCGGATCGACACTCAGTCCGGCATTCGTTCGCGTGCGTTTGGAGTTGCAGGCACACTCCGTGTTCCGTGTTGACTTAAACCTTAAACCAATTCCTTGATCGAACCGCCTTCGGCGACGAACTGTGGGCGACCGGTTGGGTCGGGTATCGTCGTCGTTTCGGGGTTCAAGCCGAGGCTTTGGTAAAGCGTTGCGAACACGTTTCCGAACGTCACGGGGCGATCTTTCGCGAACTCGCCGAGCCGGTTCGTCGAACCGACGACCTGCCCGGTTTTGATACCGCCACCCGCAAGGACTGCGCAACTGACTTGTGGCCAGTGATCGCGGCCCGCTTCCTTGTTGATGCGTGGCGTACGACCGAACTCGCCCCACGCGATCACCGTGACATCGTCGAGCATGTCGAGGCGTTCGAGATCCCAGACGAGTGCCGACAGACATTGATCGAGTTTCGCACCGTGATCGCGGACGAGGTCGAAGTTCTTACCGTGGCTATCCCAGCGACCGTAACTGAGCGTGACGCAGCGGGCACCGGCTTGAATGAGTCGGCGGGCCATCAGCAGATGCTCGTTCACCGTCGGCGAACCGTCGAACTGGAACTTGTACGGCTTGCCGTCGCCGTAACGGTCGCGGATTTTCGGGTCTTCTTTCGAGACATCGAGTGCCTCGATCAGCTTGCTCGAAGTCAACACGTTCAGGGCGCGTTCCTGGTGGGCGTCGGCACCGATCAGCGAACCGTTGGCATCGAGTTCGCGGCGAAGGTTGTCGAACCCGGCGACCATCTTTTTGCGGTCGGCCATGTGGCTGAGATTCGCCACGTTCATTTTCATGTTGGCGATGTCCGGCCCGTTCGGCCGAAACGCACCGTACATCGAACCGAGGAAGCCGGTTTTACCCGCATCGCTCCACGGCATGTGTGCGGTCTTTTCCGCGAGGCCGATGAACGGGGGAACCGATGGATCGACTGGCCCCTGCGACCGCGCCAAAACCGAACCGATACTCGGCCGACCACCGAGTGCGGAGAGGTCTTCGTTGCGGTAACCCGTCGTACACTGGAAGGCGTCGTGGCCACCCGTCGCGCCGACGATCGAACGGATGATGGCGAATTTGTCCATCATCGCGGCCATCTTCGGGAAGACATTGCTGACTTGTATGCCGGGGACTTTCGTGTCGATCGGCGTCATCTCGCCGCGAATTTCGACGGGGGCATCCATCTTCAAATCGAACGTGTCCTGGTGTGGCGGGCCGCCACCGAGAAACACGTTGATTACGGCTTTGTGTTGCGAAGTCGATTGCGAACCGAGGCCACTCGCTTTAGCGGCGGCTTCCGCGCGATAGACATCCGCTAATGAGATCGATGCCGCACCGAATGACAGTGCGCCGACTTTCAGAAACGAACGCCGTGCCACTCCATCGCAAAGTCGCGACTGACCGCCGAGGAATGTGAGCATGGTGGATGCCTGCGATTAATGTTGGGATGTCGTGACCAATCGGCGGGATGGAGATGCTAGCTCCATTAATTAGAGAATAACTCGGAATGCAGGTAGAAGCAATAGTGTTGTTTAGGAATCTGGCTGCCAGAATTGCGGTGTGCGATCGCGGCAAAACTCACTCGCGATGCAGCCGTTCGCAAAATTGGCGGGCGACGATTTGCGGTTCGGCGGCTTCGGCGATGGCGGAACTGACCGCGATTCGCGTGGCACCCGCGGCGATGACCTCTCGTACGTTTTCGAGAGTGATGCCACCCAAGGCGAACGCGGGCAGCGAAGTTTCCGCCACGGCTTGGCGGATGAAGTCGAGGCCTGCGAACTCGGCGAATGCCTTGGTTTTTGAAGGAAACGTCGGGCCGATGCCGATGTAGTTCGCGCCGTCCAGAACCGCTTGGCGCACCTGTTGCACGTTGTGCGTACTCACGCCGATGATCGCGTCGGGGCCGAGAATCCGCCTGGCGTCTTGCACGGCCAGATCGTCTTGCCCGAGATGCACGCCGTCCGCATCGGATAGCCGGGCGATGTCGGGGCGATCGTTCACGACGAACGTCACATTCGCTTTTCGCGTCCATTTGCGAACCTGTTTCGCACGTTCCAGCAGTTCGCGATCCGGCAACGTTTTTTCGCGAAGTTGCACGATCGTTGCCCCGCCTGCGGCCGCTTCCGCGATCGTCCAATCGAGGCCGCTGACGCACTGCGAACCGGCGAGTAGCACGTACAAGCAATCGTTCGGCAGGCGTTCGCGGGACTTCGCACCGATGAGTATGGCCCGTTCGAGAATGTAGGCTTCGTAGCGGATTCGTTCGATGTCGCGGGCGAACTCGGGGCCTTCGAGCTTGCCGTATTCCTCGGCACTTCGCAACGATTCCTGCAGTCGCTTGCAATTGACTTCCGCCACCTGATGCGGCGTTCGCCGGATGTACTCGGAGCGCGTGCCAATTGTCGTGCCAACATCGCTGGCGGCATCGCGTGAGGTGATCAGCAATCCGTGCGGCAGCCGTTGCGCGGCTTCGGCGAGTTGGTGCCGTAGTGACTTACACTTTTCGGTTAAAGTGGCGTCGTTCAGCACGAATCGCGTGTAATCGTCGATCACGCGCAAGGATTCGCGTGCCCGGTTGAGATTCGCATCGAGAACGCGGGCCGCGCCGGCGAGTTCAACCGGTTGCGGCACCACGAATTCACCGGGCGGTTGCTGGATCGATTCCGGTGCGACGATCATTTCGCTGCGGAGTTCGCGCTCGATTCGTGCCAAATCGACGCCATAATTGGCACACTGTTCGGCGAGCGTGCCATCGGAAACCAGTAGCGCGAACATCACGATGTCCGTCGTCAGCGTCGGTTCGCCGCGTAACTGGAGCGAATAGCCACGGGCTTGCGTGTAGAGTTCCGATGGGTTCCGGATTGCGGACGATTCGCTTTCGAGGAAGTGGCAAAGCTTCGGCACATTCACACTCAGCCGTTGCAGGAGTGCGTACGGCCGCCCTTCGTCCTCTTCGAGTAAGCCGAGCAACCAGTCGCTCGAATCGGGTGAACGCACGGCACCAGGCGAGCGGCGCGATGCCCAAGCCAGAGCGTTTTGGTAAGCCCGTTCGACGCCGGGACTGATGTTGTAATCCATGTGAGTTACTTTACTCAGAATGATCGCAAGTTGCTCAGACTACCAAAGACTTGCAAAAGTTAATGCGAATAGTGGACGCGCACTACTTTCGGTAGATCTGTTCGCCGGTCTGTGAATCTGCGCGGAGTGGCTCGCCACCGAGCACCCGCACGATCGCGAACAATCTCATGCGGTTTCCTTTCCCGTCATCGCTTCACGAAAGACCAGTCTGCGGACGTCGATCAGACGCCGCACAAGTATGCGAGTGTCGCGTAGCGCGCGTTCGTCGCTGGCGGGTCAGGAACGGACATTTTCGCAACCCTGTATTTGGCAACGGTGTCCAGGTTTACCGTCACCCCGAGGCCGGGTCGGTCGGAAATACTCGCGAATCCATCGATCACGGCAAACGGCTCGTGTGTCAGTTCGTGGCGCAAAGGCGAGTCTGCCATACAAAACTCGACGACGTCGATTCCAGGTAACGCAGCCATCACGTGCAGGCTCGCGCAGATCGTGATTCCGCTCTTGAAAGCGTGATTGCAGACTCGCTTGTGACGCGCGATCGCAGCCCGTCCGACGGCAAGCATCGTGGTGATTCCGCACCGCGACGGGTCGGGCTGAATCCAATCCAACTCGCCTTCATCGAGCATTCGCAAAAACTCGTCGAGACGACAAGCCGTTTCTCCCGCTGCAATCGGAGTCGGGCTGACGGCAGAGAGTTTCCGGTAACCCACGAGGTCGTCGGGGTGCAGCATTTCTTCGAGCCAATACGGGTGGAATTCGGCGAACTGTGTCGCCGAACAGCACGCTGGAATACGCGCGCATCCGCGTCTGAAACGGCCCGCCCAACAGTTGGTAAATCGGTTTGTCGAGAGCTTTCCCTGCAATGTCCCACAGTGCCATATCGACACCCGCCATTGCATGAACGGCCACCCCGCCACTCGAATAATAATTGGTCGCCACGCGCATGCGATGATTGCAAACGTCGATGGCGAGCGGGTCCATCCCGACCAACACGCGAGCCAACCCGGAGCAGTTCGAGTGCGACATGGGGGCATCGACCACGGCTTTCACCGCCGTCGGGTACGAATCGACTTCGCCCCATCCGCTCATTCCAGAATCGGTGTCGATGCGGATCAGGCAAGTGTCTTGGGTGCCGTCGGCCGCCGCGCTGACTTGCGGTAGCCGCAACACGATGGCTTCGACTTGCGTGATGGTCATCGCGTACCGCCTTCGGACTCGCCTACCGATCGCTGGCCCCACGGCATCGGCATTGTGGGCGGAACGCGGTGGCGATCGTTGCGGGCATCGCGCGGCCGATCTTTCCACCACGAGACGAGGGTCACGAGTTGCTTGACCGCCTCGAGGTAGGCACGTTCGCCTTTCGCTTCGGTCGCTTTCTCCGGTTCCCCGAATGCACCGGTCTCGGAGTAGGCACTCGTCCAGGGAATGAACGACATCGGCCCAGACGCGAATAGGTCGAGCCACATAAACGGGCTGTTTTCTTCGTTGAATTTGATCGTGCCGTCCCGAATCAAGTTCCGTCGGACGTTGCCACCATCGAGATACATGTACAGCGACGTTTCCAGTTCGCAGGCATGGGCGCAGCCACCTGGGAATTGGCTTTCCCGCCAACTCGGGAGGAAGTCCTTGTCCACAGTGAGTAAGCCCCACCACGAAAGAAATGCGCACTCGGCATCGGTTTCGAGATTCGTCCGCCGGGCAACGAGATCCAAAACCGGGGTGTTCGAGCCGTGGCCGTTCAGAAGCAGAATCTTTTTGAAACCGTGATAGGCGAGGCTTCGCGTGATGTCCAACACCGACTCCATCATGGTCGTGTGATGGACGTTGATCGTTCCGGGGAAGTCCATCACGTGTGCCGTGTAACCGTACCAAACCGGCGGCAACACGAGCATCCGTTCGGGGATCTCACGGCCCGCGCCGTCGGCGATCCCCTTCGGGCAAATGACATCGACGTCGAGCGGCAAATGCGGCCCATGCTGCTCGACGCAACCGATCGGAAGGACGCACACCGGACTTCGTGCGATCGCATCGTTGACTTCTGGCCAAGTTAGTTTCTCGTAGCGATATTCGGTCGGCACAGGCATGAGGATTCCGGGATTGATGTTGTGAGGTTGTCCGTCGGCATTATTTATCGAGCTTCAAGTCGTACCGACCCGGCTCGGGGTTGTCGATCACTTCAAACTGTATCGGCGTACTCGCGATGTCGGAGTATTTCTTGCTCACGAAGTACTTGTTCGGTTTGCCGGGTTGGGGGTCGTCGACGGCGTACACGACGACCTTGTACCATCCGGGGGGCGCGCCTTTTTTGTTGCCCGTCAGAAACATCTCGAACCGTCCGTTGGCATCGATGACGCCGTTCGGCTGATGTTTGCTCGCGTTGGGCACGGTTCAAAACCCGGTTGCAGTTTTGCCAAATAAGACCACTAAAAATTTGGTTCTGGCGTGATTGGAATTGGGCGAAATCGGACGTAAGTCG
>JAYVQG010000409.1:0-13314 GCA_043757025.1 Limnoglobus sp. | reverse complement strand
GCCACACTCCCACAAGTCGAACGAGTCACTCCCGTCGATACGCAGGTCGAAACGAGAACGATCGTCGAGTAACCGGCGCAGGGAAGAGATTACACCCTCCTTACTGTGATAGAAATCGATGCTCCGACCGCATTCATTTCTCATATTTGAACGAACGATTGTCTTCGTTACATAGCTAGTAATGATACAACAGAGTACAATTGCCGAGCAGTACCGCAAATGTATCTTGCGAATCATTCTCAGCTTCTCCGTTAACACGACAGCTCAATGGTTGAATAAAAATTCGCGACTATTCAACAGCACCCAGAGTAAATCTTGCAGACCTTCGCGGTTTGCGGTGGCGCTGGATACCCACGCCTTGGCTTTCGACAGTTCCTCGGCGGTTGGCGCTCGCGAGAGTGTTGCCATGTAGAGTTCGTGAATCGCGATGTCGGCTGTGGCTTTCGCGAGTATGAGTTTCTCGACTCGCCCGGTTTTTTCGGCGATTTTCTTGTTGAGGAAGTCGCCGTTGAGTAGGTGCATCGCCTGCGCGATGTTCGGCATCGTGGTTCGCTCGCACTCGCAGACGATCTGCCGCGCGGGCCTGCCAAACGTGTCGAGCAAGTACGAACGCACTTCGGGGTCGGGGAGTTGGATCGCGCGAGTGCCGAGGGGCAGGCCGATGTACTTCTCGCGCGTTCCCGTGGCAAAGTCGATCGCGTCGGCCATCTGCTCCGCCGTCAGTCGCTTCGTCGTGTACCGCGTGAAATGCACGTTCGTCGCATCGACCTTGTTCCCGTCGTTCACGACCGACGATAACTGATACGCGCGACTGCGGAAGATCGTCTTCAGCAGATGTTTCACATCGTACTTGTTCGCCACGAAATCTGCGGCCAGTGCGTCGAGGAGTTCGGGGTTCGATGCCGGGTTCGTCGCACGCATGTCGTCGAGCGGTTCGACTAAACCGTGGCCCATGAGGTAACCCCAGAAGCGGTTCGAGAGGTTCTTTGCGAAGAACGGGTTCTCGGGCGTCGTCATCCAGTCGGCGAGTTTTTTACGGCGGTCGAATTCATCTTCCATCTCCACCGAATCGAATGGGCGTGGCTTCATCACTTTGCGTTTGCGCGGGTGCGTCGTTTCCCCGGTGGGGCGTAAATAGATGACGGTTTCCTGGCCGAATAACCCGAACTCGGCACTCGTTTTGCGCCCGAGCCGCGCGAAGAATGCGGCCATGCTGTAGTAGTCGTCCTGGCTCCATTTCTCGAACGGGTGTTGATGGCATTTCGCACATTGCATCCGCACGCCGAGGAACACTTGTGCGGTGGTTTCGGCCCATTCGTCGGGGTTGCTGCCGACCTTGTAGAAGTTCGCGGGGCCTTCGGTGAACGTGCTGCCTTCGGCGGTGATAACATCGCGAGCGAAGGCGTCGGCGGGCACGTTGTCGCGCACGGCGGCACGCACCCAGTTGTGAAAACTCCACATGCCTTTCTCTTGCAGCGCCGTGCGATTGATCCGCAACAAGTCGCCCCATTTCAGCGTCCACCAGTCGATGAATTCGGGCCGTTCGACGACGGCATCGATCGCCTTCTCTCGCTTCTTCGGGTCGGTGTCTTTCTGGAACGCGCGGATTTCATCTGGCGTCGGCAGCGTGCCGATGGCATCGAGATAGAGCCTGCGCAGGAAGTCATCGTCCGTCGCAAGTGGCGACGGCAGCAGCCCGAGGTCTTTCCATTTCGCCGCCAGCTTTTCGTCGATGAAGTTGTTCGCGGGGAACTTCGGGTAATTCGCGATCGTGGCATACGGCAACGTCACACGCGCGACTTCTGCCCGGCCCGCGAAACGGATCATGACATGCGTCTCGCCGGTCGTCTTCGCGGTGACGAGGCCTTGCGGAGTGACGCTTGCAACGGCGTCGTTGAGCGCGTCGAACTGTGCCGTCGTCGTCACATCTTCGCGGCGACCATCGGACCATATCGCGGTGACGGCGAGCGACTGCGTTTCGCCGGGCACCATGACGCGGGCACGTGGGAAAATCTCGATGCTCGTGGCAACGGGATCTTTCTCGTTCGGCTCGGGGGCACCGTCTTCCATCCAGCGTCGGATCGTTTCGTATTCGCGCGAGTTCGCGGGGAGTTTCTCGCCGCCGCCGTGTTCCATGTTCAACGATGGCTTCGCCAGTACGATGCTCCGGTCCGGGTCCGCTATCACGACGCGACGGCCTTCGTTACTGCGAACGATCTGTTCGTAATCGAACGACGGATCGAAGCCGAACAACGACAGTCGAAACCCGCCGCGGCCGAGTTGGGCACCGTGGCAACCGCCCGCATTGCACCCTGCCTTCGTGAGTATCGGCACGATCTCCGAACGGAAATTCACCGGCAGATTCGCAGTGAATTTCTCAACCGTCACGGGAACGCTGGCAGTGACACCGGCACTCACTGTCACTGCGGTGACACCATCGCCGATCGGTCGCACGATTCCCTTCGCATCGACGCTGGCCACTTTCGCGTTTGCCACTGTGTACGTTGCCGACCGGGTAAGATCGCGGGTGTGTCCGTCGGAGTATTCGCCGATCACGATCAGCCGTTGCAGTGCTTGCGGGCCGGACAGCGCGACCGCGTTCGGGTAGACGATCAGCTTCGTGGGCGGGGCATCGGCAGCATCGATGCCTGCTGCAAAACCAATCGCAAATGCAATGGCGAGGAGAACGCGCATGAATACGGACCCCGAAACGGTGGGTGGGGTGTTACGGTCTGGAACGCCGACAGGTGGGTATCGATCACCGGCATCTGAATGGTGACGGAACGAATGGCTTGCGTCAAGCGAAATCGAGTCGTTGCCGCGCCGTCGAGTTTGGATTACGCGGCAGCAGTCGATTCTTCGCGAACGGCAGACAGCGGTTTGAATGCTCTCAGAACGAGTACGCGGCCGAGGAACCGTTCGAGCAAACTCGTCGGCAACAATCGCCAGACGTGGGGCAATTCGGATCGCCGCAGATGCCGTTGACTGACGCGGAAATCGCGGAAGCGGGAGAACGCAACTCGCAATTCGTGGGCGGTCAGCTTGGGTCCGGTCGTCGGTGCGGGCGGCGCTTGCCAGTAGAGGCGTTGCAGCGGCAGCAGCCATCGCTGCCAACGACTGACATCGTACCACGCGGGGAAAAGTGCGAGCAGTTTCCCGCCCGGTTTCAGGACGCGATACATCTCCTCGGCCACCTTCGCGAGGTTCGCATGATGCGTGTGGATCGCATTCAAATAGGCGAGGTCAAAGGCACCGCGCGCGAACGGCAGCGCTTCCGCAGTCGGCGATTCGACGATCGGTAAGTTGAGGCCGCGCAACTCGAAATTGCGACGCATCGCGAGCGTGTCGTCGAGCGGTAAGGCGCAAATCGTAACTTGCGTTTCGTGCCGCCGATACTGGATGGCATCGGTCCCCAAACCGGGGCCGACCATGACCAGCGATTCGCCGACGTGCCGCCGAAACTCCAACAGTTTCGGCAACCATTCGCCCTGCCGCGCATAGCGCTTGAGTTCGATTTCCTCGTACCATCCGCGGGTAAACGGTTCGAGTCCGCGTGCAGTCGGCCGCTCGAACGGTGGTCGCAACAACTCGCGTGCCGCCATCCGGCAAGCCGGGTCCGGCTCGCTGTCGTAGATGCGCAATTGTGGCACGGCGTCGGGTAACATTGTGCGAGCGATACCTGAGACCGATCGGCACGTCAACGCAGATTCCGTCGGCGACGCGATTCGCTACCTGCCCGCGCGTTTATGCAATGTGGAAACTTCCGGAAGTGAGTCCGACTAACGGGGAGTTACTGTCGCGGTGGATCGGTTGCGGCCCCTTCAAAGGGGGGTGCGGACATCCAGATGCCGCTGACGCCGTGGAAGTAGCCGACGTCGTATAGTCGGCTCATTTCTGCCGGCTCGAAGTTCAAACCGAGCGTCTGGCCGTTATCGCTATCGGGTATTGCGGTCAGGTGGAAATTCGCGCCGGCATTTCTCGATTGATGGAACAGACTGGCCACTTCCGCACGGCAATGCGCGTGCAGAATGCCTGCTGCGGAAGCCGCCAGCACGGGCAACACGCGAGGTCGCACGGGGGCGGGATCGGTGAACAGTTTACCGGAAATGATCACGTAGACATTCGCGCCGGTCGACCCTTCCGGTTGTGGTGGTAAGGAACCGGGCGGCGCGAACAGTTGCGCCGTCGCTCCACCATCGACGTGCAATTCGACCGATGTTTTCCCGTTGGCTCCGTTCGTAATGGCAACGGGAGGCAACATGCCGGGGACGGAACACGAAGCTAACAAGATTCGGCGAAACCGATCGACGGCGACGGTGCCACCCTTCTCCGCGACGGCTCCCATGTCCCAAACGACGAGTTTTCGCGTCGTTAAACTCGTCGTGCCCACGTATAGCCTACGGCCCCTTCGGTGTTCGGTGGCAACGTAAGCGAGTAATCGCTCGTCGACGACGGAATCGATGAGGCGTCGGAGCGGCTCGCTCGAAGCAATCGAGCCGGCCCAAGGAATGAGGATCCAGGCGCGGGAGTTGTAGATGTCCGCAGCGCGAATCGAGGTGTAAAACTCGCGTGTGGCTTCATCGAATTGTGGGCCGAGGAATGCCACGGTGGCGATCAGTGCCCCGGTGCTAATGCCGGTCACGACGTCGAATTGCGGACGGGTGCCCGTCTTCGACCAACCGGAAAGAAATCCGGCCGTATAAGCCCCGTACATGCCGCCACCCGAAATCACGAGCATCGTTTTCGGCGACGCCGGTGCCGGTATGGGCGTGAGAATTTCTTCCGGCGGGTTCGCCGTCGCCAGCCGGACCGTTTGGCGAACCCGCGAGTTGTCCGTCGGCGCGCACGTTTCGCGCGATCGACAACCGAGCGTCACGCACAGTGCGAGTAGTAAACCGGTCGGTATCGCACGCGATAATCGATTTCGTCGGAACATCTTGATCGACGCCATAACGAACTCACCGATTTCATGTCAAGCCAATTCGCGAGAAATCCGCGTCCGCACTCGAATTATCGGAGATTCGCACAGACTGGGCATATCGGGGAGGAATCCTTTCCAAACAGTCGCTGACTTCCGCGCGCAAACGGCGTATAATCGAGATACGTTATACACACACCGACTCTCCCCACCGACATTTTGCCGGGAGGCCCACGATATGCGACGCCGAATTGCAATCTTACTCTCGTTTGCCGTCTGTTTGGCGACGTTCTTCAGCCCGGATGCACGGTCGCAAGACGCAACGGCACCGAGCGACGAGTCGATCACCACCTTCGATGGCGTGAAACTCGACGTCAAGTTCTACAAGGCGGCGGCTCAGAAGAATGGCTCGGTCGTGATACTGCTCCACGCCTTCGGGAAAGACCCGAACAAAGGCGATTGGGATGGCCTCGCCAAGGCGCTCACGAAAGAAGGATTCAACGTCGTTCGCTTCGACTTCCGCGGTCACGGCAAGAGCACCGATGTCGTGCCTGAAATGTTCTGGAAAAATGACGCATTGAGCGTTTTGAACAAGGCACACATGAAGGGAGCGACCAAAAACCCTCCTGCGAAAGAAATCTTCGTCAAAGACTTCGAGAAGAAGAACGCCTACTTTCCGATGCTCGTCAACGACATCGCCGCGATTCGTTCGCTCGTCGATGTCAAAAACGACTTGGGCGAAGTGAATTCTAGCTCGGTTTACTTTGTCGGGGCAGGCGATGCGGCCACGCTGGGAATGATGTTCATCACGAGCGAATGGCATCGCGATGCGAAACTCCCGAACGTTGCGATCCCTGCGCTACTCCCGCGATTCGTCTCCGCAACGGGACGCATCTACGGTACGGACCCTGCCGGTCGCGATTACGGCGGCGGCGTCTGGTTGTCGCCGACGCGACATCCGAGTGTGAGTACGAGCGCCGTCGAAGGTTGGGTCGCGAAATACGGTCGCGACACCAATGGTGACATGCGGAAAGAAACGCCGATGCTCTTCGTCCACGGAGACAAAGACAAAGAAGGCGAACTGTCTTGTAAGTACTTCACGAATCAAGTGATGGTCGCAGGTGGCAAAACGTCGCCGAAGCTCGACAAACTCGACTTCACCTTCCTCCGAACCGTTAAAGGCACGGACCTCAAGGGCGTCGATTTACTCGGCAAAGACGCGACCCTCGGCACCGAGAAGATGATTATCGAGTTCTTAAACAAGATGGAAGTCGAACGCAAGAAGAAGAACCGCTACGCCCGCGAATACAAGAACCCACTGCCAATTGTCATCAATTCGTTCCTGGCGAATTAGTTAGTAGGATTTCGTCTATTACGAAACGACCGCTGGGCAAACCGGCGGTCGCCATATCTAGGGTCCGACAATGGATGTTCTTCGGTTCGTACTCCCGGTTATATTCCTGATTGGGATTGTGCTGTTCATACGCTTCGTCTTGCGGTTACTCAAACCACCTCAGACCGGACTATCTCGCCCAGGAGAGTATTTTGAATCGCAAGTGTGGGCATGCGCGCGGTGCGATTCGTCGGAAATTCGCGAATTGCCGAAAGACCAAGTTAGCCCTTATCCCAGTTTCGAGTGCCGCGATTGTGGCTTGATGATGCGACCACGTGGCAGCGGTCTCATGTATAGCGTCGTTCTTGTAATCGGCATCGCCCTGTTTGCGGGATCCACAGCTGTATTTTGGGCGAAACTCGATACGGATCGTTTTCCGATCGGTGTGGCCATCGCGTCTGTAATCGTCATCAGCTACTGTGTTCGCCAACTCGTGCGCCCAGTCGTGCGTCGGCCACAATCGAACATCACCGATTGAACTTCACCCGCGAGGGTGGAACTTCTTGTGGATCGCTTTCAAGCGGGTGCGGTCGATGTGCGTGTAGAGTTGCGTCGTTTGGATCGAGGCATGTCCGAGCAATTCTTGCACCGTGCGTAGGTCGGCCCCGCCGGCGAGCAGGTGCGTGGCGAAACTATGGCGTAGCGTGTGCGGGCTGACCGTGATTGGCAGTTCGGCACGCAGACAGTATTTCTTCACGAGCATCCACAGCACGATTCGCGACAATGGCTGCCCCGAACGCGATGTGAAGACGTACTCCTCGCCACCCGCCGTAGCGGCATCGGCGAGGTAAGCCCGCAACGAGGCAATCGCCGGTTTGCCCAACGGCACCACACGTTGTTTGCTCCCTTTGCCGAAACATTTGCAGAACGCGGAATCCAAGTACAAATCGTGCCGCTTCAGCCCGACGACCTCCGACGCTCGGCAACCGGTGGCGTACAGCGTTTCGAGCAATGCCCGGTCGCGCAGGAAGAATCGATCCCCCGCACGGGGGGCATTCAACAATTTATCGACGCTCTCCGGGGATAGCACGTGCGGCACGCGCTGCCACAGTTTCGGCGACGCTAATAGCTCGACACTCGACGGGTCGGCTTTGTCTTCGAGGCGCAGGAAGCGGTAGAACATTCGCAGTGCGGCCAGGTGCCTGGCGATGCTCGGGGCGGCGAGTTCTTCCTCGTGCATGAACGCGATGTATCGCGACAAATCGCTGAGTGTCGGTGCGAGATAGTTCGGCAGTTTCGCGATCACCGTCCACTGCGCGTAGCGTTCGAGATCGTGGTTGTACGCGAGAAGTGTATTTTCGGAGAGGCCGCGTTCGGACTGCAAATAGTGCCGAAACGCGATGATATCCGACATGAGTTCGTTGAGTGACATCGCGGGTTCACCCGAATAAGCGTTGCCGGATCGTTTGGCGAAGCAGTCCGATGGCACGACCGCGATGGCTGAGCGCGTGTTTGACCGCGTTCGAGAGTTCGCCGAACGACGCATGATACTCGGGGATCACGAATAGCGGATCGTAGCCGAAACCGCCACTGCCGCTCGGCTCCATCGCGACGCGGCCCCAACATCGGCCTTCGACGACCGCAACGACCGTGCCCGTCGGGTCGGCGAGCGCGGCCGTGCTGACGTAATAAGCGGCGCGTTTGTCGCCGTGAAAATTCGCGAGTTCTTGCAGCAATTTCGCGTTGTTGGCGGCATCGTTGCCGTGATCGCCTGCCCACCTTGCAGAGTAAATGCCCGGCTGGCCACCGAGTGCCGGTACGACGAGGCCGCTATCTTCGCCGAGTACCCATTCGCCCAACAGCGGCGCGAGCGTCGTGGCTTTCAGGCGGGCGTTTTCCTCGAAAGTGGTGCCCGTTTCTTCGATGTCTGCGGGAGCGTTCGCAAAAGGCGAAAGATCGGTGACCTCGACGAGGTCCGACAGCAGTTCGACCAGTTCGCGCAACTTCTTTTTGTTTCGACTACCCAGTACGAGCCGCGGCATACTGCGTCCTGTGCGAGTGTGTAAGATCCCGGATTCGGTTCGCCGGTCGGCTTGTAAGCCGGGTTTTGTCCCACCTTGCGGTGATGACGATCATTTCTCTAGCCGCACGGTTACCCGTGCGATCGAGCAGCCTACCCGAGGCTCAAACGGATCGGGTCGATCCTCACCTCTGCTCGGCCTTGCTTCCAGTGGGGTTTGCCTAGCCGACGGGTCACCCCGCCGCTGGTGCGCTCTTACATTAAGGGCTTGCGCCCCGCACCGTTTCACCCTTACCTTGCGGAATGCGAATTCCACACGGCGGTTTACTTTCTGTTGCACTGTCCCGCCCGTTGGCGATTGGCACCGGGAGTACCAACCGTTACCGAGGGTGGGAGTTACCCACCACTGCACCCTATGAAGCCCGGACTTTCCTCTCGCCACGAATGGCCAGCGACCGTCCTACCGACCGACGAACCGAACTCGCATGGTATCGCCCAAACGTGCCGCTGAGAAGGGAATGCGAGCAAAGTGGACGAACGGAGACACATCTTGGTGGTCGTAACCAGCACTCATCTGTCGGAGTCGCACGACTTCGCCGACAAAGTGATGTGCGCCTTCCTGATTTGCGGACCGATTTCGTACAAAACATGCACGCCCACTCGGCGTGATGTGGCAATTATCGGCAATCGCCCTTACAATCGCCGCAATGGGTACTCTTTCTCCGCTTTGCCCAGATGCCCAAAACGCACGACCCTCGAACCTCGTGAGATCCATCCGTGAATCGCTTTTTACCGTTTCGCAAACTTGGCGGCGTGGGCATCCTCGCGATGCTGTTCGGCCTCGCGGTGGCTTTGCCCGTTCGCTCGGATCAGAAGCAAGACATCGAGACGATCGAAAAGCAGATCGCCGACCTGCAAAAGAAGCTCGCGGAGGCGAAGACCAAGCCCGCGACACCGGCGACGCCCGCGATTCCGGAACCGCCCGCAGGGACGCTGCCCGAGTCAATTCTCAAGAAAATGACGTGGCGTTGCATCGGCCCCGCGAACATGGGCGGGCGCGTCACGGCACTCGCGGTTTACGATGCGGACCCGACGACTTACTACGTGGCGACGGCATCGGGCGGGTTGCTCAAGACGGTAAACAATGGCACGACGTTCGACCATCAGTTCGATACGCAAACGACGGTTTCGATCGGCGATGTGGCGGTATGCCAGACGAACCCGGACCTCGTTTGGGTGGGCACCGGCGAAGCGAACCCGCGCAACTCGGTTTCGTACGGCGATGGCGTGTACAAGAGCATCGATGGCGGCAAAACCTGGGCGAATATGGGGCTGAAGAAATCGTTCCAAATCGGGAAGATTCTCATTCACCCGAAGAACCCTGAGATCGTTTACGTTGGGGCACTCGGTCGCCTTTACGGTGTCGGTGGCGAGCGTGGCGTCTGGAAAACCGAGGATGGCGGCAAGACGTGGAAGAACGTGCTGGTCGTCGACGACAAGACCGGCGTCATCGATATGCGGCTCGATCCGAACGCCCCCGAAACGCTAATTGCCGCTCTCTGGGAACGCAAACGCGACGAGTTCGATGGCTTCTTCGGCGAGGCTCCCGTGCCCGATATGTACGGGCCGCTCGTCACGCACGGCCCCGGTGGCGGCATCTGGAAAACGGTCGACGGCGGCAAAGTCTGGAAGAAGATCAACGACCCGAGGACCAACGCGGGCAACGGCCTGCCGACCGTCAAGACGGGGCGCATCGGCCTCGATTATTCGACCAAAACGAAGGGCCTCGTTTACGCGATCGTCGATACCGAAAAAGTCGGCACCGGCGATCCACCGAAGCTGGTTTACATGGGCATTACCGGCGAATCGGTCGAAGGCGGCGGCGCGAAGCTGACCGAAATCACCGCAGACGGACCCGCCGCGAAGGCAGGCCTGAAGGCCAACGAAATCGTCATCGCCGCCGATGGCAAGAAGCTCGAAAACTACGAAGCGCTCATTCAAATCATTCAGACGAAGAAAGAGGGCGACAAACTCGCGTTGACCGTCAAGCGCGACGGCAAAGAAGTCGTGCTCGAAGTCGTGCTTGCGAATCGTCCTGTGGGAACGGGCATCAATCCGCGTATCGGTACGGGTCGCGGGCCGCGCGTCAGTGCGGGCTACCGCCTTGCGGCGGGCGAGAAGGGAGCGAAGATCGGCTCGCTGATCGAAGGCGGGGCCGCCGATAAAGCCGGTTTGAAAGAAGGCGATGAGATCGTTGCCGTCGAAGGAAAGCCCGTGAAGTCGCCCGAAGAATATCTCGAAGCCGTCGGCAACGAACGCAAGCCCGGCGACAAGCTGAAGCTGAGCGTGCTTCGCGGCACCGAAAAGAAAGAGTTTGAAATCGTCCTTGGAACACCCGCAACGCGAGGCCCGACTTCGACCAAACCCTACGCGCTCGGGTTGGGCGGACAGCAACCGAACGCGATCGAGCAACAGGGCAAGGACGGCTTCCAAACGGGCGGTATTTACGTCTCCGCCGATAGTGGCGACACGTGGAAACGCATCAACAGCCTGAACCCGAGGCCGATGTATTTCAGCGTGATCCGCGTCGATCCGACCGACGACAAGACCATCTACGTCACGAGCGATACCGGGTTGTGGAAATCGGCCGACAGCGGCAAGACGTTCCGTACGGGGCCAGCGAAGGGCGTTCACGTCGATCACCACGCACTCTGGATTAACCCGAAGAACGGCAAGCACCTGATTATCGGTTGCGATGGTGGTTACTACGTCACGTACGATGCGGGCTTGAATTGGGATCACTTGAACAACGTCGCACTCGGCCAGTTCTACCACGTGGCGGTCGATAACAAGCGCCCGTATCGCGTCTACGGTGGCCTACAAGATAACGGCAGTTGGGGTGGCCCGTCGAACTCGCTGCGCAGTTACGGCGCAGTCAATGAAGACTGGGTTTACGTCAACGGTGGCGATGGTTTCGTCTGCCGCGTCGATCCGACTGACCCGGATTTGATTTACACCGAAAGCCAAGGCGGCATGATGAGCCGGCGCAACTTCCGCACCGGCGAACGCGGTTTCATTCGCCCGCCACAGAAGCAAAGCGACCCGATCCAGCGCTTCAACTGGAACACGCCATACATCCTCAGCAGCCACAACCCGAGTATCTTCTATTCGGCGGGCGAATACGTCTGGCGTTCGGTTAAGAAGGGTGCAGACCTGCGCAAAATCTCACCGGAAATCACCCGCACGAAAGCCGGTAGCGCGACGGCACTCAGCGAGTCGCCGGTCAATCAGGATGTCGTCTGGGCCGGGACCGACGATGGCTTCGTCTGGGTAACGAAAGATGGTGGAACCACCTGGACGAACGTCACCGAAGCGATCAAAACCGCCGGGTTGCCGGGCTACCGTTATGTGGCCACGCTCGAAGCATCGAAGGACAAAGAAGGCCGCTGTTACGTCTGCTTCGATGCCCACCGTTCGGACGACGACAAACCGTACATTTTCGCGACCGAAGATCTCGGCAAAACCTGGAAGCCGATCGTGGCGAATCTCCCTGCGTTCGGTAGCACGCGCTGTTTGCGCGAAGATATCGTCAACACCGACATGCTGTATTGCGGCACCGAGTTCGGCGCGTTCGTCAGTGCGAATCGCGGGCAGAGTTGGACCAAACTCGGCGGGAATCTGCCGACCGTGGCGGTGCATGAATTCGCGCAACCGACCGTGGCGAGCGAACTCGTCGTCGCGACGCACGGCCGTAGCGTGTGGGTGATCGACATTGCCAGCCTGCGCCAGATGAAGCCCGATGCGATGAAGGCGAAAGCGACGCTGTTCGCGCCCGCCACGGCAGTACGTTGGAAGACCGGTAGCGGTGGCGAATCGCCGTACAGTAGCAGCGACCGAAAGTTCGTCGGCCAGAATCCGCGTAGCGGCGCGACGATCGAATACCTACTGACGAAACCGGCAGAGAAGCTGACGATCAAGGTCGTCGATGTCAACGGCAAGAGCATCATCGACTTCCCGAAAGCCGAAAAGACCGCCGACTATCACCGCGTCGTGTGGCCCGTTGGCCCGGGTAGCCGTGGGGCAATTGGCACCTATCGCGTCGTGTTGAACGTCGATGGCCAGGAGTTCACGCAACCGCTGCAAGTCGAACTCGATCCGAACGCCTCGAAGGACTTGGTTACCATCGAAGCGGAGGACGACACGCCTACTCCGCTGAACCCGAATAAGCCGACGAAGATCCCCGCTGTGATCGACGATTGACCGTTTTTGGCTTCTCGTAATCGACGTAAGTCACAATTGCGGAGACTCCAAAACCATGTTTTGGGGTCTTTTTTCGGTTTTCGAGGCCACTTTTTGATCGTCTTTCGCTGATTTGTTTCGGGCGATTTTGCCACAACTCGAACGTGCATCGTGGGTTGAGCCGATTGTCATCTATAACGCACAAGCCGAAAATACTGGTCAAAAATCGACCGAATGCGACCGAAAATCGACCGGACCCGACACAAAATCGACCGGACCCGACATTTCTATGTCATTTCGCGACACTTTTGCGTCACTCCGTGCACGATGCAAATTCCGGGTTACGTCAAATCGCCTGCGATTTTTTGACAATTGGAAATCGCGTGGGCGATGCGTGTCGGAGCCTACTCAGTTATCCCTTCGCTCTCACTTATGATAAGATGCTCAACTCACGCAGAGGATATTTTTGATGAGCCAGTTGACGAACGTCCGTGCGACCGATCCTGCGATCCTCGCGTATCATGCGACCTTGCAGCAGTACGCTGAACATGGTGCAGCGCATGAAGGGGCCACCGAGACGGCGTTCTCGCACCTCCTTGCGGTTACTGCCAAGCCGCACGGCTGGACGCTCATCCCGAAGAAGGCGATGAAAGTCGGCGCAAAGACGATCTACCCCGACGGCACGCTTCAGGATGGCAACTTCCTCCGCCGTGGCTACTGGGAAGCGAAGGACACGAACGACGACCTCGACAGCGAGATTCGCAAGAAGCGGGAAAAAGGCTACCCGCTGACGAACACCATCTT
>JAYVQG010000408.1:0-13380 GCA_043757025.1 Limnoglobus sp. | reverse complement strand
GGACGCTGTCGTTGAAAAGGGGAACGAACTCCCGAGTCGCAATGCGGCATACCAAACGAAAATTGCACGAAACGAGCGCAACGGCGAGATTACACCCGGCACAACAGACAAGTTTTCGGTGACAGAAATTGTACAGATTCGCTGAAATACTCTCTCAAAATGGAAGCCCTTACACACATTTTGGGTGATTTGGTAGCAAGGGCATCCCCGACTACAACATATCGTTATGACAACGCCTTTGCTCAGTCATTTTGTGGGTGCGAAAAACTTCTTGATGACATAGCCCACTATAATCATTGTCACCAACAACAATAATAGTTTCGGAGAAGCTTGTAACAAAGCCGCTTTGGGATCGATTGGTACCGGATTCATGCGTTCCAGTTCACTATCGGATTCATCCGATACATGACCGGACTTTACTTCCGCTACTTTTTTCTCGATTATCATATCGTATTGTTCCCGTGTCATTCCTGGAGGAACGGGAAAAACGGGTAAGATGACCATACCGGTATCTGGGTCGATTTTCAATTTGCCTATTGGCTCGCGCATTTTTCGTTTTTGAAGAGAAAATTCATCGTTTACAGGGAGCATAGCTTTTGAGATCAGACGAGTATACTCTCGAACGTCTTTTGGTTTGTGTATGACGTAGCCGTTCGGTGGAAGAAACATCTCCGGATCGAACTTCGACCCGCTACTAAACTCTAAATAATCCATTGCAGAAACGATCGCTTTTGTTCGGAACGAAATATCCTCGACTCGAACGAATTGAAACGATTTCACGTCGATATACATTCTCTTAATCGGTGGAAGCGCGTCACCCGGGATCATTTTTTTAAATGCCGCCAACATTTCCTGAGAAGGTTCCTGATCGAGTACGTAGCACGGTTTCCCAACCACAACCTCGTTTGGACGAGCCGTTAATATCGGTAGACTCTTGATGTTGTCGACCATCTTCTTGACATCATCCGCCTTTTGCTTAACAGCGCTATAGATCAATTGAGTATCGATGCAAATTTTGGTATTCGGGTACCATTCGTACATATCCGTTCCCGACTGTACGCTGATTCTCGGCATGTTCAAAATGACAATTTCGGTTCTCGTCGCGACACTCCCATCCGCTAATACATGTTGTTGTGAAAGTACGGAATCGACGCCCTTGTTTACTTTAATTCGATACTGAATCGGAGGCTTCATCGCTTCGTTGCATTTTTCCATGATCTCGGCGGGAGTTAAGTCAGATGCTCCGCAATTTCCCGACAGCGACACAACGAGACAGAACACCCACACAACCCCTACTGGATGCAATACTCGCATAGGATTCTCCTGTTTCCAGAACAGCATAAATTATCGAACGTTCGCGGCGATATTGTTCGCCCTGACACGCACATCGAGCCGCGGACTTGCCAGGTCAACGAACAGTATGCCGACATTGACGATCTGTTGGAATTGTTCTTCGCTGGAATCGGTTAAAATCGTCAGGCTGCTGGCTGCTGGATATGGTGTCATTCATGTGGCTGACTCTTGTTTCGAGTACAATTCAAAACAACTAACGCATTCTTACGAGCGTCTGAAGCGGTGTCAATCGATAAATGGGAATAATGGGAATAAATGATTTTTTCCGATGTCCATGACTCTCCGCAATTCTGACTCACGTCGATTTCGAACGTCAAAACTTATCGCCGAATCGCGGGACAACTGGTAATTTGTCCGCGACCGCACTCGCTGACAAGCCGACTTCACAATAATGAGGCAGGAACTGACATCGTTCGGAGTGCGAGGAATGGCATCACCCACACGATTCCCCGAAGTCAAAAAATCCAACGCGATCCGACGCAAGTCGATTTTTCCACGGTGCGCAGAAGTGTCTCGAAGTGTCGTGAAAGTGTCTCCAAGTGTCGTGAGAATGTCGCGGTCGGTCGATTTTGTGTCGTGGTCGGTCGATTTTATGTCGCCATTTGCGCCGATTCTCGAATCGACCCCTTTCGACATAACCCACGACAAGAGTTCGATATACGGAATAAGGAACAGTGGATCTCGATCAAAAAAGCGACTTTTGGGGCCTCAAAAACCGGAAAAACACCCGAAAAAACGGTTTTGGAGCGCCCGCAATTGTGACTTACGTCGATTCCGAACGACAAAACGCACCCCCAACTTATCGCCGAAACGCGGCACAACTGGTAAGTTGTCTCGCGACACTCACTTTTTAAGGGAACCGCACTATGCGTCGCACTCTCTCTGCGCTGTTGCTCCTCACGGGGTTCGGAATGTCTGCTCTCGCGGAAAAGCCTGGCGTTGGCCCGCAGTATCTCATGGAGTCTTTCGGCACGATGCCCGATGGCAAAACTGTTGTCACCGGGTACACGCTCGTCAACAAAAATGGCATGAAGGCCAAGGTGATCGAGTACGGCGGCATCGTCACCGAATTGCACGTGCCCGATAAGGATGGCAAGTACGCCGACGTCGCGTTGGGCTTCGACAACCTCAAGGATTACCTCGCGGGCCACCCGTACTTTGGCTCGAACGTAGGCCGTTGTGCGAACCGGATCGCGAACGCGAAATTCAGTATCGATGGCAAAGAGTACACCGTCACGAAGCCCGGCGATGGCCCGCACACGCTGCACGGCGGCAAGACGGGCTTCGACAAAAAGGTCTGGCGATCCGAGCCATTCATGGGTGCCAGCGGCCCCGGCGTCAAGCTGATGTATACCAGCAAAGATGGCGAGGAAGGCTACCCCGGCAACTTGTCCATCGTCATGAGTTACACGCTGACGAACGAAAACGAACTGCGAATCGAGTATTCGGCGACCACCGACAAACCGACGCTTTGCAACCTCGCGCACCACAGTTACTTCAACCTCGGCGGCCATGCTTCCGGCGAAATCCTCGGCCACGAAGTCGAAGTGATGGCGAAGAACTACACCCCGACCGACGATACGCTGATCCCCACAGGCAAGATCGCACCCGTTGCAGGTACGGTGTTCGACTTCACGAAAGCGACTGCGTTCGGTACGCGCATCAAGGAAGTCGGCGGCACGCCGGTCGGCTACGATTTGAACTACGTCCTCGACGGGAAAGCGGGCGGTTCGCCGTTCCTTGCGGTCCGCGTCACCGAACCGAAGTCGGGCCGCGTGCTCGAAGTTCACACCACCGAACCCGGCTTGCAGGTGTATAGCGGTAACTTCCTCGATGCCACGAACAAGGGGAAGGGCGGGGCGGTTTACAAGCAGTACAACGGCTTCTGCATGGAACCACAGAAGTTCCCCGACTCGGCCAACAAGCCCGAATGGAAGGACGTATCGAACGCTGTCCTCCGCCCCGGCCAAGAGTACAAGCAAACGACGATCTACAAGTTCACCGTCGCGAAGTAACGCCACGATTCGTTCGATTTCACGTGGCCGCGATGGCTCTCCCCATCGCGGCTTCGTCACGATTGGAGCAACCCGAACAAACGTCGCGTTTCGTCGGCGGATTCTGTCGAAGCACATTTCAATTCGCGACCGGCAGCGATACATATTTCAAGAACAGACTCAGTCGAACAGGGCGTACGACGACATGGCCGAACCGGCGGATCGTTCCGCACTCACACCGATGATGCAGCAATACTGGGAGGCCAAGGACGCCCACCCCGGTATGCTCGTGTTGTTTCGTAATGGCGACTTCTACGAGCTATTCGAGAGCGATGCGGAACTCGGCTCGCGGTTGTTGGGGCTAACGCTGACCAAGCGCGACAAGGAAATCCCGATGGCGGGGTTCCCCGTTCACAAGCTGGAAACGTATCTCGGACATCTGCTGCGCGGCGGCCACCGCGTGGCGGTGTGCGAGCAGATGGAAGAAGCGAGCCTCGGCAAGAAGATCATTCGCCGGGCCGTGAACCGTCTCGTGACGCCGGGGACGATCACCGAAGACGACTTGCTCGACCCGCGACGCCCGAACCACCTCGTGGCGGTTTACAAATCCAAAGCAGGAATGTACGGCATCGCCTGGGTCGATCTATCGTCGGGTTATTTCTCCGCTTCCGATGCGACGCTGTCGTTGTTGCCCGACGAAATCTCGCGATTGAACGCCGCCGAGTGCCTGTTGCCTGAGTCCGACCTCGAAGCGATTCGCACGGCCTTTAACGGCAACATGCCGAAAGGCATCACGCCGCGGCCCGATTGGAATTTCGATCCGACCTCTGCCCGCGAAGCCCTTTACGAACAATTCCAAGTGACGACGATGTCCGGGTTCGGCTTCGACGATGCGCAACCGTGCCTCGTTGCGGCGGGGGCGATCATCGTTTACTTGCACGAAACGCTGAAGGCGAGCCTCGCGCACATTCGCCGGATTCGCCCGCACCGCACCGACGAGTTTCTCGTTCTCGACGAAGTCACGCGGCGTAGCCTCGAACTGATCCGAACGCTTCGCGACAACACCCGCGATGGCTCGCTACTCTCGGCGATCGATCGCACCGTGACGCCGATGGGTTCGCGGTTTTTGCACGATCAACTCCTTGCACCGCTGAACGCAGCTGGGCCGATCACGGCGCGTCTCGATGCGGTCGAAGAACTATTGCGGGAACATTCGCTGCGTGCGGATTTGCGCGAATTGCTTCAGGTGTCGTCCGACTTGCAACGATTGACGACGCGGGTTTCGACCGCCCGCGCGACGCCGAAAGATCTGGCGGCCATCGCGAAGACGTTGAAACTGCTGCCGAAATTCAAGGCGAAGCTGAGCGGGCGGCGTGCGGCACTGCTCCGGGATTTTGAAGAGCGGCTCGAACTCTGCCCGGACCTCCGCGAGTTGCTCGAACGTGCACTGACCGACGACCCGCCGTACCTGCCGAAAGAAGGTGGCATTATCCGCGAAGGCTACAACGCGGAACTCGACCAACTGCGGTTGCTGTCGCGCGATGGCAAAAGCTGGATCGCGCGGTATCAGGCGTCGGAGATCACGCGCACCGGCATCAACAGCCTCAAAGTCGCGTATACGCAGGTCATCGGATATTACATCGAAATCACGAACGCGAACGAGACGCGCGTACCCGCAAACTACCTGCACGAACGCACGTTGAAGAACGCGAAACGGTACGTCACGCCGGAGTTGAAGGAGTACGAAGAAAAGGTACTCTCGGCGGAGGACAAGAGTAAAGCCCTGGAATTCGAGCTATTCCTGCAGCTCCGCGATCACATCGCCATCGAGACGCACCGCTTGCAAGCGACGGCGGATACACTCGCGGCGCTCGACTTCCTCGCCGGGTTAGCCGAACTCGCAGCATCGCGAAACTACATTCGGCCGACGATCGTCAACGAGCCGGTAATGGCGATACGCGAAGGTCGCCACCCCGTGCTCGATCAGCTTTTGCCCCCCGGCACGTTCGTCCCAAACGATGTCACGTTCAGCGTCAGCGATGGCATGTTTTGGCTCATTACAGGGCCAAACATGTCGGGTAAATCGACGTTCATTCGCCAGGTTGCGATCCTGACATTGCTCGCGCACATCGGCAGTTTCGTTCCCGCTAAATCGGCGACGATCGGCATCACGGATCGCATTTTCACCCGCGTCGGCGCGAGCGATGAACTGAGCCGCGGGCAATCGACGTTCATGGTCGAGATGACCGAAGCCGCAAACATTCTCAATAACTCGACACCGCAAAGTCTCGTGATCCTCGACGAAATCGGCCGTGGAACGAGCACGTACGATGGCGTATCGTTGGCGTGGGCGATGACGGAATACCTGCATTCGGTAGTCGGCTGTCGCGCGTTATTTGCCACCCACTATCACGAACTCGCGAAACTTGCCGAGACGCTGCCGCAGTTACGCAACTACAACGTGGAGGTACGCGAACTCGAAAACGATGTCGTGTTCCTACATAAAATCTCACCGGGCAACGCGGGCAAAAGCTACGGTATCCACGTGGCACGGCTGGCGGGCGTGCCATCGCCCGTGTTGCAGCGTGCCGAGGAAGTGCTGGCGAACCTCGAGATGCGACCGCCGAAAACGCCCGCGAAAACGGTAACGCCACGACCGAGAAAAGTGGTGCCGGTTCAAGAAGTGGCACCGCCAGAATTGACGAAGAAGAAGACCAAGGAACCCGGCCCGAATCTGTTTGAGTAACACGAAAGGTACGCAACCGATGAACGTCGCCCTGCCGAAATTTTGCGAGCCGAGCGCCATCCACGACATCAAGTGGATCCAGCTGAAGTTCTTCAACGACGCCCGTGGGTGGCTCGTCGAACTGTTTCGCAAAGACCTCATCGACCCGAATTTCCACCCGGTGATGGCGTACATTTCGCAAACGAAGCCGGGCGTCAGTCGCGGTCCGCACGAGCACATCGACCAGGCCGATTACTTTTGCTTCTTCGGCCCCTCGACGTTCCGCGTCTACCTGTGGGATGCCCGCAAAGAGTCCCCGACGTTCGGTGCAAAAGAAGTCAAAGAAGTGGGCGAAAATCTGCCCTTCGCCTTGATCGTTCCTGCCGGTGTCGTTCACGCTTACAAGAACGTCGGCGATAAAGACGGCCTCGTTTTCAACGGCGCAAACCGCCTCTACGCAGGCTGGCTGAAGCAAGATCCCGTCGACGAACTCCGCCACGAGAAAGACCCAAACACGCCGTATACGATGGATTGACATGAGAAATCGGCGTGGCAGGTGCCACGCCGATTGAGTTTACTTTGCCACGCCGCTGACGGGTTGAATTGCCTGTTGGAGGCGTAGCGCGTCTTCGGCTTTTTCCTTTGCCGATTGCTCGAACTTCCAGAGCGTTGGCGGGCCGTTGAGCAGGATTTGTGGCGTGGCGGCGAGGTTCAGTTTCGCGAACTGCTTCGGGATTTCTTGTGCGAGTTTGATGTCGAACATCTCGCGTTCGAGGCGTTGTTTGACGTTCTCGAACTTCACCGTCGCATCGGCGGGGAGCTTCTTCAGCAACTTCATCACCATGAAACCCTGTTGCGTTTCAAAGATCTGGCTGACTTCGCCTTCGTTGAGTGCGTAAGCAATCGTCTCGACTTGTTTGTCCTTTTCGTCGCCGACGATGTGCTTCGCGATCGGCTTGATTTCGCCTGCGGTCGCTGCCAGCGATGCGTTCGCCTGACCTCGTGCAACGCGGTCGAACTCGGCGGCATCATTGCGGATCGTGCCCCACACTTTGTAGACGTTCTTGAGGCCGTCGCCCGTTGGCCAGATGATGATTTTCACCGCACGCTTCTCGCCGTATTCGCGCTCGAACGCTTTCGTGAGGTCTTCCGGATTCACCTTCACGTTTTCGCGGCACATCTTCGTCAGCAGCAAGCGAGGGCGGATCACGTCTTCCATCCACTCGTAAAGCGACTTGCCGTAACGCGGCAGCACGACGTTCACGAAGTCCTTCTTCTGAATCGGCGGGTTCGAGATTTTCAGGTCGTCCGCGAAGGCGATTTCCATCTCTTGTGTGGTGACCGCGATTTTGGCTTCGCGCGCCGCTTCTTCGATAATCATCTTGTTTACGAGCAATTCGACTTTCTCGTACCCGCCCCGCGCGATCAGGAACTCGGCGAGTTCGGCACGGGTAACGACGCGATTTTTGTTGATGTACGCAACGGCGCGCGTGCCGTAATCTTTGCTCGCCGGGTCGACGTTCGTCGGCTCCGGTGCGGTCGCGGGCAGTGCCCCGGGAACTTGCGTGACGGCGCGATTCGCCATCGTGCCGATGGCGAGCGAACCGATTGCTACCACCATGAGGCTCGAGAACCAACGCCGACGCGGTGCCGTATCCGGTTTCATGGGAATCCCTCTGAAGAAATCCGTTCAAGTCTGTGACCGCGTATACCGACAGGGTATCGGCGTTGCAAGCGGAACTGCGTGGGGGAAGTCGAATGCCGTGGGTTTTGGGAATCGATGAAGCCGGTTACGGGCCGAACCTCGGGCCGCTCGTGCAGGCATCGGTCGCGATGCAATTGCCAGACGACGACATCGCGGGCTGGGCGACGCTGCACGATCGCATTCGCAAAGTCGGCGAAGCGGAGGACGACCGCATCCTCGTCGACGATTCGAAGAAAGTATATTCGGGGCCGAACGGCTTCGAGAAACTCGAACGCAGCATCCTCGCGTTGTCATCCGCACCGTTCGTACACACCGCAACTGTCAGGGTGGTGTCACCGGTCGATTTCAATCGCGAAGTCGATGCCAGCGGCTCGAAGGCAACCGTGCTGGCACGCGGCTTGATCGAATTGTTGCAAGTCGCCGACGCGATCTTGCCGCACGGTGAACGCATGGTCGCGATGTGCGACAAGCAAGGCGGCCGCGCGTTCTACGGCGCGATGCTGCAAGAGGCGTTTCCCGATAGCTGGATCGTCACGATGAAGGAAGGGGCTGCCGAGAGCCGGTACCGGATTGCCGCCCATTCGCGCGAGATTGAAGTCGCGTTTCGGCCACGCGCCGATGGCGATTCCGCATGCGTCGCGATGGCCTCGATGATCTGCAAATCCACGCGAGAACTGGCGATGGCGCAGTTCAACGCCCACTGGGCGAAGCTCGTTCCGGGCATCCTCCCCACGGCCGGTTATCCCGTCGATGCGAAGCGATTCTTCGCTCAGATTCAAGCGAAAATGCAAGAACTGCACGTCCCGCTCGATACCGTCTGGCGGAAGAAGTGACGGGCGGCATCGCGTAAGCGTGCCGTGTGAACCCACTGCGGCTACCACGGCAGCTACAAAAAGTCTGCGTTTCTTATGTAGCTGGCCTCTGTGAGGCCGGTTCTCGAAAGACCGGGGTCACAGACCCCAGCTACAAAAAGAGAAACCAAATGCGATGGGCTATCGCCCTTTGCGGCGGATGTTCGGAAGGCGGTTCGATTCTTTTACGGGCATGCTTTCGAGGCGGAAGTCGAGCATCCGCTTGAGGAGATCGACGCGGGCGACTTCGACCCGTACGCGGTCGCCGAGGCGGAAACGGCGTTTGCTGCGGCCGCCGAACAAGGCGCGGGCGTCTTCTTCGTAGTGATAAAAATCGTCGGTCAGGCTCGAGATGTGGACGAGGCCCTCGGCGGGGAACTTCTCCGCTTGTGCGAAGAAGCCGTAATCGGCGACGCCGGTAATCACCGCGTCGAGTTTTTCGCCGATCCGCGTGCTCATGTATTGCAGCAGTTTCAGCTTTACTAATTCGCGTTCGGCCGTCTCGGCACGTCGCTCCATTCGCGAACAATGATCGCCCAGAATTTTCAGTTCCGCCTCTTCGGCGGTGGCCTTTCCCGTGCGTATCCAGCGGTCGAGTAAGCGGTGAACGACGAGGTCCGGATAGCGGCGAATCGGCGACGTGAAGTGGCAATAATCCTGACTGGCGAGCGCGTAATGTTCGTCGCGGATCGGCGAATACGTCGCTTGTTTTAGGCTTCGCAGCAAGGCGTAATGGATCGCCGCCCGTTCGGGTTTATCTAGCGTTTGTCGCAAGACTCGCTGAATCTCATGGCGGTCCTCGGCGCGTTTCATCGGGTAACCGAGTAGCCCGGCGAACTGTGCGAACTGCTCGAGTTTTTCTTCTTTCGGTGCCGGGTGGATGCGACGCAAGAACGGCACATTCAATCGGCTAAAATGCTCGGCGACGGCTTCGTTCGCCGTCAGCATGAACTCCTCGACGAGCTTGTGGCTTTCGTCTTGATTCGCGAAGTGTGCCCCGTTCACGCGGCCACCGCTGTCGTATTCGAGCACCGCTTCGGGCATGCTGAGTTCGAGTACGCCACGCTTCTGCCGCTTCTTGCGAAGCAGCCCCGCAAGGTCGCGCATCCGCTTCAACGACTGCAACACTTCCGCGTCGTATGGGGCCGCGCCTTCGGCCTGCGGCGTGCCGTCGAGGATCGCTTGGACTTCCTCGTAGTGGAAGCGTTTCTTGTTGCGAATCGCACCGTTGAAGAACGACACATCGGCCTTCTGTAGCGCCGCCGTAAACTCGATGCGGACGGATTTCACGTATCGCAGTTTATCTTGTTGCAGGCTCGCCAACCCGTTCGAGATCAGTTCCGGGAACATCGGAATGACCTTCTGCGGAAGGTAAATACTCGTCGCTCGCTTTTTCGCCTCGGTGTCCAGAGGGCCGCCGATCGGGGCGAAGTGCGCGACGTCCGCGATGTGGACGGTCAGGATCCAGTGCTTCGTTTTCGGGTCGATGACCACGCTGATGGCGTCGTCGAAATCGCGGGCGTCTTTCGGGTCGATCGTGATGACGCAATCGCCGGTGAAGTCGGTACGGCCATCGGCGACTTCGCGGAAACGGTCGGCCTGCGAGTGCGCTTCTTCGATCGCTTCTTTCGGGAATTCTTCGGGTAAACCGAAGCCGCGAACGATCGTGAGCAAGTCGACGCCGGGCTTGCCGAGTGGGCCGAGGACTTCGACGATTGCCCCTTCGCCGCGCTCGTCGAGCGTGGGGTAGCGGATCATGTCCACGACGACTTTATCTTGCGACTTCACGCCCTTGGCTCCGGGGTCTCCGACGGCGATACTGTGCGCGAACACGTTACTATCGACGATCACAAACGCCTGGTTGTCGCGCTCGAAGTAGGTGCCGACGAAGCTGCGTGTCGCGCGTGTGATGACGCGAACGACTTCCCCCGCGGCATCGTGATTTTGCGTCGCGCGCCGCGTGATTCGGATCAGCACTTCGTCGCCGCTCGATGCGTCGCGATCCTTGCCTTCGCGAATGAACACGTCGGGAACCGGGGCCGCATCGGTGGCGGTCGGTCGCACGAAACCGTGCCCGCTGTTCGTGCGTTTATAAATGCCAACGAGGCTGCCGAACTGATCGGCCGCGCGAAGAACGTTGTTCTTCCCGAGGTCGATTCGCCCCTCTTGGATCAGTGATTTCAGCGTTTTGCGAAACTGTGGGTAGTCGTCCTCGACGACGCCGAGTTTCTTGGCGAGTGGCTTGGGCTTGAGCGGTTGGTAGCCCCGCTCGGAAAGGATACTGAGAATCCGGGACGTCCAGTCGGTCATAATTTCTCCCCGCACGCGGCGGGGTTTCTTAGGGGTTTCCGTCAATCGAACGACTCGCGGACTTCACCGAACATGTCGCCATTCTCGCCGCCCTTATAGATGCGGCGTTGCAGGTTGTGGTTGTACGGGGTCCAGGCGGTCGGATTGTTGCGGTCTTCTTTCAAGTCGCGAAGCACCATATGCATTCGCGTGTCGAGCATGTCGATTTGGTTGAGGAGCATCGCTTCGGGCGTCATCGGCACTTTCGGGCTGCCGTATTCGAGCGTACCGTGATGGCTGAGAATCATATGCTTCAACCGAATGACGAGTTCGCGGGGAAAAGGTTCGCCCGTGAGTTCCGGAACTTTCGCAATCTGCTCGGTCAGCATCTCGACGCCCATCGCGATGTGGCCGAGAAGCTGGCCTTCATCGGTGTAGCCGAAGCTGCGAGCGTAGCTCAATTCGCGGACCTTACCCGCATCGTGTAGGAACACGCCTATTAATAGCGTGTCGCGATCGATGCCGGGATAAAACGGCAACAATCGCTCGGCAATGTCCATCATCGTGACGGTATGTTCGAGCAGGCCACCGATGTACGCATGGTGGAGCTTCACGCCGGCCGGGCACGCCACGAAGTTGCGGAAGTAATTGTCGTCCATCAGGAAACATTCGGCGAGCGCCCGCAGGTGCGGGTTCCCGAGTTTGAGCAAGTATCCGCGCAGCCGTTCGATGAGCTTGCCGACATCTTGCTCGGTGTGCGGCATGAAATCCGCGAGGTCGATCTTTTCCTCTTCGGCACGCTCGACGTGGTTCAGAATGACTTGCAGCGAACCTTGGAAAAGCTGCACTTTCGCGTCGATCTGCACGAAATCGCCGTTCTCGAAGGAACGGAACACGGTGTCGCCCGCGTTCCACATCCGTGCGGAGATGCCACCGGTGCGGTCGCGGATTTCGATCTGCACGTAAAGGTTGCCGTTGCGGTTAGATCGAAGTTGCTTGTCGCTGACGAGGTAAACCTCGTCGATCGAATCGCCATCGCGCATCTGCTCGACGTATCGCCGACTCATGCCGTCCTGCTTTCATTGCAAAATCAACTGTAGCTGGCCTCTGTGAGGCCGGTAAACATCCGGGGTCACAGACCCCAGCTACAAAAACGTACAACGACAATCTTACGAATTGGATCGCACGTGGACGCCATCGCGGTTAGCCTTTTCGCAGCGCTTCTTTGTGGATGGCCCGCGCCTCCGGTGCCCACGGTTGCGGGCCGACGCGAAGACCATCGTTGCGGACGAACGGTTTGCACATCGAACGGATACCTTGCACCGTCCAACTCGGTAACGCCGTGACGGCCCAATAGAGCGCCGCCTTCGGGTGGAAACCGCTTTCGCGCAGCAGTTGCCCGTAACGAAGATGCGCCTCGCGGTACTCCTTGCGGTCGTAGGCGAGGTACGCGTAGTAAAACTGCTCTTCGCAAAGTGCCTTCCGCAAGAGGCGTTTCTCTTCGACGCCGAGGTTCGGCACGCTGGCGAGGTGCGAACGTCGCGTTTCGCAAAACTCGTTGGCCATGCGATCGACGCCCGTGGTCATTTGCGAGGGGTGTTGCAGATAGATCGCGAGCATTTCGGGCAGGTACGCGAAGACATGCGAGGCCGCGAGCCGCAGGTAGAGTTCCCAGTCGCCGGCGGCGTTGAGCTTCGGCTGGAACATCCCGGCCGCAATCAGCAAGTCGCGACGCTGGAAGACCGCCCCGGTAAACACGAGGTTGCGGCGGATCAGCAACCGGTGGAACGCGGCGCGCTCGAAGATGCGGAAACCGTCGCTAGGCGTGTCCGCGAGTTGCTTGAACTCGTCCCTACCCGCCCATTCGTCCCACGGCGAAAAGCCTTCGTTGTCGTTGCCGACTTTCGCGTTGGCGAAAGCGATCCCGACTTCGATGTGCGTATCGAGGAACGCGAGCATCTTCGGGGCCACGCCGGGAAGCCAGAGATCGTCCGAATCGAGATATGCGATGTAAGTGCCGGTGGAAGCTCGTATGCCCGTGTTACGCGCCGTCGATAAACCTTGGTTGGTTTGGTATATGTAGCGAATGTCGGGGCCGACGAGTTGGTCGATCGCGGACTTGGTATCGTCGGTCGAGCCATCATCGACGACGACGATTTCGAGGTCGGATGGCGACACGCCAGAGGCGCGGAGCGATGCCAGACACCCCGGAAGGAACGACGCACGATTGTAGGTGCAGACGATCACGCTCAACCGTGGCATCGATGGGTTACCTGTAATCTCAATAGTCTTGGGCTACGAATTCGCCGTATCACTTCAAACATTAGAATATATCTTGCGCGGGCTTAGGCTATTTCCAATTTGGAGGGCCTGGTTTCAATTGCGGCGATTTTGGGTAGCAGGGAATGATTCCACCACTTACCCACCCACCCATCCCTGGAATCATTCCCGATTTCGGAATCA
>JAYVQG010000407.1:0-13459 GCA_043757025.1 Limnoglobus sp. | reverse complement strand
ATCCCGCGTTCGTCGAGATCGTTCACGAGCGCGGAAAACGATTGATCGAGCGTTGGGGCCAACACCGTTTTGAGGCGTACATTCTCCTGCGCGTGCGTGTCCCAACACGGCGCGTCGGGCTAACAAAACTGTAAGGGCAACAGCGCGACTTCATGAGACTCAAGGATTTTAGAGTAACCTATCTCCCCTCAAATCCCCATCTTGATCGACTTCGCGGCGATTCGCACATTTTACACGGTTTGCTCGGCACTTTGTTTCAACTCGGTTGGCCCTATTGTCGATACAACCCTTAGCCAAGGACGATTGGGCGACACCGGCCGGACCCCACCCTTCGGGGTAACCGGCGTGGTCGAACGCATGGGGGTGCGTTTGATGGGGTCGCCGTCATTCTTCGGAGGGGAAGCGATGTCTTGGGTCCGACGCAAACTGTTAATCCTGGTCGCGGTGGGTATTCCTGCCGCCACCGGTTGTGGCCTGCACCCGATGGCGTTCCTGCTGGTGCCAACACCACCGTGGGTCGCCGAGCGGATGGAGGAAAAGTATCAGCATACGAATGATACGCGAACGCCGATTCTCGGGCCGATCCGCGATGGCTACCCGATGCCGTTGTGCGAAGATGCACCGAGCGATAAGGAAGTCTTGCGGGCGTTGCCGCGGATCGCACGCGGTATGCCGTACGTCTACGAAGAATTCCGCGGCGACGTGCAAATCGTCAAGAACCGCCTCGTGGACACGATCGATCCACCGCGCTTCTACCCGCTGGTCGGCATGGCGCAACTTCACCACTGTCACTGGGAAAACGTGATCTATTACACCGAAACGGTGCAATCGAGCTACCCGTTCCCCACGTACGTCAAGAAGCGACGCACGCAGGTCATCTACATCGACAAGGATCACCTTCACTTGTACGTCGGGGCCAACCCCGACATGCAGAAGAAGATCCTGAACGAAATGACGAAGTACTAAGCCAAAGCCCCCTCGTCGTCGAAGGGGCGACCCACGCAACCCGGCCTCCGAAGGAGAGCCGGGTTCGTCTGTTTCTGCGGCTTCGATTCTGGCGTGCTCACTTTTTCGCCAACGCGGCTTTCATCTTTTCCAGCCCCGTTTTCGCCACGGTTAGGCCGTCTTGCTTCCAGTATTCGCGGTTGAAGAGTTCGAGCGAGAGGTAGCCGCGATAGCCGATGTCGCGGAGCGTTTGGAAGATGTCGCCGAGCGGGGCGACGCCATCGCCGGGGTAGACGCGGTCGGCATCGCTGATGGTGCCGCGATCTTTCTTCGGGTAATCGTTGACGTGGAAGATGCCGATGGCCGCGCCGCCGATGAGCTTCAATCCCGCGAACTCCGAGCCGCCTTTGTACAGGTGGTACACATCGGGCAAAATGCACCCGCCGAGTTTGCCGCATTCGGAGGCAATCAGGAACGCCTCGCCGAGGCGTTTGAGCGTCTTCGAGAACCCCCAGATTTCGACTTGTGGCGTCACACCCATCGAGAGGCCGAGTTCCAAAAGCGTGCGGTAACGATCTGCCGCGAGGACGTAATCGAAGACCGGCTGACTCGCCTTCGGGTCGTCGCGATTGCTGGTGCCGCCGGTCGCGCCGATCGGCGGCGCGGCGATCTTCGTCCCGCCGATCTGCCGAACCCAGTCCATGTCGCGCTTCGCGGTTTCGAGGCCCTTTTTGCGTCGGCCTTCATCGTCGACGATCCATTCGGCAAACCCGATCGAACTCGGTACGACCAGTCCGGCATCGGCGATTCGCGTCCCGAGATCTTTCAGCGAGCCGCCCTCTTTCACGTAAGTATCGAGTTCGGAAATCCACGGCTCGATCGCCTGATAGCCGGCCTTCGATGCAATCTCGATGAGCGAAACGATTGGCCGCGACTTGCCATTATCGCGTACTGTGCTGGTATTTAAACAGAATCGGAACGGCTCGGCGGGTTTGGCTTCGTCGGCAGAGGCGGCCGTCCACCCCGTTGCGGCGAGGATTCCGCCCGTCGCCCCGGCTAGAACGGTACGCCGGTCGATGATCGTCGCCATGGGTTGTTCTCGTGAATTTCGTTGCGGATCGATGTCGCGTACGATAGCTTGAGGAAAGTTTCTATCGTCGTCACTATCGGTGCTAAGTATATCCTATGGCGGTCACTTCACTCGACCCATTGCATACAGACGTTTCCAGTACCGACGCCATCTTGGCGAATGTGTTCGGCCAGCCCGATTTCGCCTCGCGTTTGTTCGAGGAAAACGGCGATGCGCTGTTCCTGATCGAACCCGAATCGGATTGCATACTACTCGTCAACAAAACGGGGCTGCGTCTGACCGGGTTTCCCCGCCACGAACTCAACGGCTGTCAGGCGTCGGATCTGTTCCGGTTCGACGAAGCCAAAACCAACTCCGATCCCCTCCGCGAAGCCACCGAGAAGACGACGCTGTTCCACGGGCAGGGCGGTTTCCTATTGCGCGTGCGGCAGTCGCCGGGCTGGCTGCCGGTCACGATCACCGTTACCCGGTTGCACGCGAAGCCGGCCACGTACGCGCTCTACACTGTGCGCGACGACACCGAACGCCGCGATGCGTTGGGGCGCGCGCAACTCGCCGAAGCGGGCGTGCGGAAAAGCGAAGCGCGGTTTCGGGCGATGGTGGAGAAATCCGGCGATGGCATTCTGGTCGCCGATGCGCGGGGCAAGGTGCAGTACGCCAGCCCGACGCTGACACGGATTCTCGGCCACCTGCCCGCCGTTATCGAAGGCCGCAGTCTGTTCGATTCGATTCACGCCGACGATCGTGCCGAAGCGCGTAAGAACCTCTTGCAGTCGATCTCCCGACCGGGACAAGACGTCGTGTGGCGCGTGCGGATGGCGCACGCCAGTGGCAGTTGGCGCAACATCGAAATGACCGCCGTCAGTCGACTCGATAATCCCGACGTCAATGGCGTCGTGTTCAACTACCGCGACGTGACCGATCGCACCCGCACCGAACGCGAATTCCGCGAACAGCACGCGCTACTTCGCGCCCTGTTCGATTCGATCCCCGACGTGATTTTGTACAAGAATCGCGAATTGGACATCATCGGTGGGAATGCGGCATTTGAAGAGTTTGCGTCGATGCCGATGAGTGCGATTATTGGGAAAGGTTGCGAAGCGATTTTCCCGCAAGAGTGGGCCGCCCGCTGCCGAGTCGCCGAAGCGGGTGCCCTTCGCACGGGTAAGCCTGCTCGTTTGGAAGAATGGGTCCGCCACCCATCGGGCCGCGATGTCCTCGTCGATTGGCAGTTTTCCCCGATCCGCGAAGACTCCGGCGAAATCATCGGTATCGTCGCGATCGGTCGCGATGGCTCATCGCGCAAACGGCTCGAAGATCAACTCCGACAAGCCCAGAAGATGGAGGCCGTCGGCCAACTCGCGGGCGGTGTGGCGCACGACTTCAACAACTTGCTGACGGTCGTGCTCGGGAACATCGAGTTAGCACGCGAAGAACTACGCGGCCAGCCACAAGATGAACTGCTGAAGAGCACCGAACGGGCCGCCCGACGCGCTGCCGAGTTGACCTCGCAATTGTTGGGCTTCGCGCGCCGCACGCCGTTGCAACTGCAACCGACCGACCTCGGGAGCGTTCTGCGCGAGACGGTTCAACTGTTACGCCGAACGATCGACCCGCGGATCGCGATGGAAGTTCATACGCGGCCGGAACTCTGGGCGGTACTTGCGGACCCTGGACAGATCAATCAAATCGCGATGAACCTCTGTTTGAATGCCCGCGATGCAATGCCGCAAGGGGGTCGCTTGATGTTGTCGACGGGGCACGTGACATTCACCCCCGCAACGGTGGTAACCAATCCGTCGGCCCGCCCCGGCGATTACGTGCGGCTGACGGTGCGCGATTATGGCACAGGCATGAGCGAGGAAGTCCAGTCGCGGATTTTCGAGCCGTTCTACACGACGAAAGAGGTCGGCCAAGGCACCGGGCTGGGCCTCGCCGTCGTCTTCGGAATTATCGAGGCGCACGGCGGCTGGGTCCAGTGCGAGAGCGAGACCGGCTCCGGCACCCGCTTCGATGCGTACATCCCCCGGCATTTCGGGAAGGCCGTACTCCACGGCACACCCGCCGCGATCCAGTCACCGTTCGGTAACGGCGAACGCATCCTCATCGCCGACGACGAACCGATGATCCGTAAACTCGCCAGCACCATCCTCACACAGCTCAAATACGAAGTCGTACTCGCCGAAGATGGCGCGATAGCGGTCGCTGAGTTCGAGAAGGACGGCGGGCGTTTCGATCTGGTAATCCTCGATCTCTCGATGCCCAATCTATCGGGGAAAGACGCCTATTCGCGAATCCGCAAGTTGAACGCAAAAGTGCCCGTGATCCTCGCCAGCGGCTACTCCGCCGACCGCGACAGCCTGCAAACCGAAGGCATCACCTTCCTCGACAAACCCTACACCCCCGGCTCGCTCGCCCGCACCGTCCGCACCGTTCTGGACCGGTGAAAATGTGGGGCACGTTTTTTACGTGCCATCGTTGAAAATGGCACGTAAAAAACGTGCCCCACGTAGTCCCCTCCCATGGCACCCACACGATTTCGCGATGTCAAAAAATCCAAGGCGATCCGACGTAAGTTGACTTTTCGACGTGTTATGAAAGTGTCGCGAAGTGTCGTGAGAATGTCGTGCTCGGTCGATTTTATGTCGTGCTCGGTCGATTTTTGGTCAGTACTTACGGCGAGAGCCAATCGAATGACCATCGGCGTAACTCACTATCCAAGTTCGAGATACGGAATACGGATTAGTGGATTGCGATCGAAAACGCGACTTTTTGGACCTCGAAAACCGGAAAAACATCCCAAAAACCGGTTTTCGAGCCTCCGCAATTCTGACTTACGTCGATTATGATAGTTACTTTTTGCCCTGTTCTTTAAAGAACTTCACGATGAGTGCGGGGGCTTCTTTCGGGAAGGCGTGATCGCCGGGGTGGATGTATGCGACGACGGGTGTACCGGTTTTCGACGCATAGAGCTTGCCGAGTTTCTCCCACGGTTGACCGTCTCTATCGGTGCCGTTCAATTTGCGAAGTGCGTCGATGGTTCGCACTTGCCAGTCGTACTTCACGAGAGTGTCTTTCTCCCCGGCCACATGCAAAACGGGCTTCGGTTTGAGATCTTTCGTGAATCGGCCAGATGTCGCCGCCGATGGGGCGACTGCTGCGAGTGTGTCGCCGCGGGTGGCCCATAACAAGTACGTGAAACCGCCACCGTTCGAGTGCCCCGTGCTGAAAACGCGTTTGTCGTCGACTTTGTAATCCTTTTTCAGGCTCGCAAGCACCGCATCGTAAAACTTCAGGTCGCGGTCTTGCTGATCGCCTGGCGACGACTGCCAACCGGGCTTTTTACCTTCGGGGTCGGTCAACTTCCCCGGCGTGTTCAGGCCTTGCAGGTACACCGTAATCGCCTCGGGCCACTCGGTGTGATACGCGAAGGAGCGGGCGGCGTGCTTCATCGTGCCGCCATGCCCGTGGAACGCAAACACCACAGGCGTAGAAGCCGTTTTCGCGGCAGTAGGTGCGCAAACTAACCCTTCGCGGATGACGCCATCGACCTTCCACTCTTGGCGTTCGGGTTCTGAAGCTCGCAAAGCCAGACTCGAAAGAAACAGAACGATCAGCATCAATACGCGCATTGGCACTTCCTCGGGAGTTGCTCTCAGAACACAGTCGCGATGCGAGAATTACAGAAACCACTCCGTTTCCAATCGTAGCAACTCTCGTAAATCGATTGTGATAGTCCTACTGAGAACGAAAATGAGCTTAATCGAAAAAACCGTCTGCGAATTGATTTCGCTACAAACCTCCGGCCAAGCCTCCGCACTTGAGATCGCGAATGCCTTCCTCGCAAGCATTGCCGAACGCGAGCCAAAGGTCCATGCGTTCATGTACGTCAACGAGGCGAGCGTCCGCGAACAGGCGAGCGCGATCGATGCGAAGCGGAGCAGCGGTGCGAAACTCGGCGCACTTGCTGGCGTGCCGATTGCGATTAAAGACGTGCTTTGTACGAAGGGCGTACCGACCACGTGCAGCAGCAAAATCCTCGAGAACTTCGTACCGCCCTACGACGCAACCGCCGTCGCACGGGTGAAGGCCGCCGATGCGATTTTGCTCGGCAAAACGAACATGGACGAGTTCGCGATGGGTTCGTCTACCGAGAACAGCGCGTACAAAACCACGCGAAACCCGTGGGATTTGTCGCGCATTCCCGGTGGCTCATCGGGCGGTTCGGCCGCAGCAGTTGCGGCGTGTCAGGCACCCGTTTCGCTCGGCACCGACACCGGCGGTTCGATCCGCCAACCGGCCAGCCTTTGTGGCATCGTCGGCATCAAACCGACGTACGGCCGCATTAGTCGCTACGGTCTGATTGCGTTCGCGAGTTCGCTGGATCAAGTCGGGCCGTTCACGCACGACGTCATGGACAACGCACTCCTGATGGAAGTCCTTTCCGGGCACGACTCGAAGGACAGCACGAGCGTCGATGTCCCCGTACCCGCTTACACGAAGACGCTGAACGACCCCGTAAAAGGGCTACGCATCGGTGTGCCGAAAGAGTTCTTCGGCGAAGGCCTCGATTCCGAAGTCGAAGCCTCGATCAAAGCGGCACTCAAGGAATACGAGAAACTCGGTGCGAAGCTGGTCGATGTGTCGTTGCCGCACTCGCGGTATGCGGTCGCGGTGTATTACATCGTCGCCACCGCCGAGGCATCGTCGAATCTCGCGCGTTTCGACGGAATGCACTACGGCCACCGCACGAAAGTCAAAACTGACCTCATCAACACGTACGCCAAGTCGCGGGGAGAAGGATTCGGGAAAGAAGTGCAGCGCCGCATCATGCTCGGCACCTACGCGCTGAGTAGCGGCTACAAGGACGATTATTATTTGAAGGCATTGAAGGTCCGTCGCCTCATTAAAAACGACTTCGACGACGCCTTCAAATCGTGCGACGTCGTGATGGGGCCCACCGCACCATCGGCGGCGTTCAAAATGGGCGAGAAATCCGATAACCCACTCGCGATGTATCTGTCCGACATTTACACGATTTCGTGCAACCTTGCGGGCATCGCGGGGCTGAGCATTCCGTGTGGCTTCACGAAGGGCGGCCTACCAATCGGCCTGCAACTCTTGTCGCCGCCTTTCGACGAAGAGAAGATGTTGCGCATCGCCCGAATGTACGAAGCTGCCACCGACTGGCACACGAAACGCGCGAACGTGTGATGATTCTGAACGTGGTAGAACCGATGCAACTGACTTTTGAAGTTGCGATCTCATCAATCCGGTCGTTTTCAATGAATAAAATCCTCCTTTCGATCCTACTCGTCGTCGGTTGCGGCCCGCTGACCGCTGCTGAATTTTCTCAACCGGACGCGAAGGCACTACCCAATCTGTTCGTCTGGACGGACACCTGTAACGTCTGGTTACTGCGCGATGGAGATGCTGCATTGTTGGTGAACCTCGGCGATGGGAGCGTGCTCGAAAACCTCGCGAAAATCGGCGTGAAACGGGTCGATTGGGTGTTGTTCACCGACCATCATCGCGAGCAATGCCAAGGCACGCCGAAGCTCGTGCGTGGGGAAGGCGGTACCAAAGTCGCTGCACCGGAAATCGAAAAGGCGTTCTTTGAAACGCCAACGGAGTTCCGCAAAATGAACGTGAGCCTTCGCGATGCGTTCGCGATTCACGGTACCAGCTACCTACGCCCGCTGATCCAGCCGATCCCGCTCGATCGCACGTTTGCGATCGACGAGACGTTTGTTTGGCACGGTCGCAAAATTGCGTGCCTCGACACGCGCGGCACCAGTCCCGGCGGCATGACGTACCGGCTGCAAGAAAATGGCCACGCAATCGCGTTCAGTGGCGATGTCATGCTCGACGGCGCGAAAATGCACACGTGGTTCGACACCGAATGGGACTACGGCTTCGCCGCGGGTATCCGGGCGTTGCGGAAATCGGTGGCCCGACTTACGGATTCCGCGCCGGCCTGGCTGCTGCCGTCGCACGGACCCGCGGTGCCGAATCCGGCAGCACAACTCCGCGAATATCAGGCGAAATTGCAGCGATTCGAGGCCCTTTACGTACGCGGTTACCGCGTCGAAGATCCATCGGCGTTTCACGACACGCTTTCCAAGTCGACGGTCGTGCCCGACGTCGCGCAAGTTTCGCCGCACTTGTTCAAGTTCAAGCGCAAGAAGTTTTGGCCGAACTTCGGCCTGATTCTCGCCGACAGCGGGCGGGCACTGGTGGTCGATTGCGGGCTGCTGGATGTCAAGTTTCTCGATGAATCGCTGGAAGGAATGCGGAAGCATTACGGGTTAAAAGCGATCGATGCCGTCGTGATCAGCCACATGCACGGCGACCATTTTCTCGAAGCCAGTCACCTACGAGAGAAGTGGGGGACGAAGATTTGGGCACTCGACCGCATGGTGGAAAAGATGGAGCACCCCGAACGGTTCGACTACGCAGCCCCGATTCAGGCCTACGGGAAGAAAGCCGCCGATGGCACCCCCCTTCGTGGCGTGCGCGTGGATCGCGGGTTCAAATCGGGCGAAACCTTCGAGTGGGAAGGCCACACGTTCACCATCGACTGGATGCCCGGCCAGACGGAATTCGCGCTCTGTATCCACGGCCAGATTGACGGCCGGAAAGTCGCATTTACCGGCGATAACATTTTCGGCGACCCCGAAGATCCTCGGCAGACCGGCCACGAAGCCGTCGTCGCGCACAACAGCGCGATCTTCGAGGAAGGATACATTTACGGCGCTGAATATCTGAAAAAACTCAAGCCCGATCTGCTGATGGGCGGCCACTCGTTCGTGATGGATCGCCCGGCCGAGTTCATCGAACGCTACCGAAAATGGTCGTACGAAATGCGCGATTCGTTACAGACGCTCAGTTCCGAAAAGGACTACCGCTACTGGTTCGATCCGTTCTGGGTCCGCGCAGAACCGTATCGGTCTACGGTCAAAGTCAGGGAAACGATCGAATTGAAGATCGAAGTGCGTAACTTTCAAACCCACGTTCAAACCCATCGCATCGAGATTCACACGCCGCCGGGCTTGATCGCGGAACCGCAATTTCTCGAAGGTCAACTTGCAGCCGAGTCGCGGGCGAAGTTTACCGTTCGCTTCACCGCTACACCGGGCACAAAACCGGGTGTGCATCTCGTCGCGTTCGACATCGCACGCGATGGCAAACGCAAGGGCGAACTGTTCGACGCCATCGTCGAAATACTGCCCACCAAGCCAATTTCATCGCCGCCGTAGCAGATCATACGCGGCCCAGAAACGCATCCGCTGCGGCTACACACGCGGCATCATCGTGATCGTAAAGTGCGGCGAACTGGGCTGCGATTCGGCGAAACGCGATTTTGAGGAAATACCGCCCAGAGCCGATGGCTGCGAAAAGGTCGTCGCTCGGGTGCGCGATCAGATGATCGAGCCGCGACAAAACGCAACTCGCGACGTACATATCGATGATGATGTCCGCGATTCGTTCGTGAATGAGTTGGCTTTGCACGAATGTTTCTTCATCTTTCAATCGCAAGAAAATGTGCGGGAGTTCGAGTCCGAAATCCTTCACCAAACGCGCCAGCCGTTTCGCGTCGGCTTCGAGTTCCTTTGCCTGCACGGGTATCGTTGGCGTACTCGCCCACGGCACGACGAGCTTGGCCCCAACTCCGATCGCTGCCCCAATCTTGCCGAGGCTCCAGCGTCCGTGCGTCAAATCGTCGCGCAGGTTTTTCAGGTATTCGCCGGGTGCGCGACAACCGACAACCGCGATGAACGCCTTCAGCACATCGTTCGCGCCTTCGCCGATCGTGTTGATTCGGGCATCGCGCATCCAACGTTCGACGGGTTGATCGCAGAAGTAACCTTTGCCGCCGTAGACTTGTAAAGTATCGTTGACGATCGTCCAGAGATGTTCGGTCGCAAACACCTTCAAAATGGCCGTTTCCAGCATGTAATCGTCGGCACCGCGATCGATGAGCGCGGCACACTGCGCGGTCGTCGCTTCCATGGCGAACGCATGTGCGGCGGCGAACGCGATCTTCTTCTTCACCAACTCGAATTCGCTGAGAGTTTGTTGAAATTGCTTGCGCGACTTCGCATGTTTCGACATCGCTTTCAGACAGACTTTCGCGTGCCCCGTACAAGTCGCGCCGAACGTGGTGCGACCGAAGTTCAGCACCGTCAGCGCCTCTTGCAACCCGCGACCGAGCGGCCCGAGGACGTTCTCTTTCGGCACGCGCATGTTCGTGAATCGGATCTTGCCGGTTGCGGTGCCACGAATGCCACACTTCGCGGCACGGGCTTCGAGCACTTCAAAACCAAGCAAATCGGGCGTGACCAAGAACGCGGACACTTTGCTGCCGCCCTTACCATCGGGCGTGCGGGCCATCACCGTGAGGACGTGTGCGATGCCGCCATTCGTGATGTAATGCTTGGTCCCGTTGAGTACGTATGCGGTGCCGTCGTCAGTCGGCGTGGCGGTCGTTTGCACGTTCCCCGCATCGGAACCGGCTTCGGGTTCGGTGAGCGCGAACGCACACAACTTCGTGCCATCGAGTAAGCCCGGCAACCACTTCGCTTGTTGTTCCTTCGTGCCGAAAAGGACGAGCGCCCGGCAACCGATACTATGGTGCGCATTGACGAATACCGCCGTGCTGGCGCAGTGCCCGCCGAGGATTTCCATCACCTTCAAGTATTGCTGTTGATTGAAGCCGAGGCCACCGTACTCGATCGGTAGCGTCATGCGATAGACGTCGAGTTGGGCGAGACCGTCGATTACGGAATCGGGAATCCGTGCATCGCGATCGACGGCAGCCGCGTCGATATGGGCATCGGCGAAGGCCCGCACTTTCGCGGCAGCCACATCGGCGATGGCGCGTTGTTCGGGTGGCAACGTCGGGTACGGGAACATGAGGTTGGCGCGGATTTTGCCGAAAAACAGCGACTTCGCAAAGCCGAGTTTGTCGACCGTACCGAGCAGTTCTTCGACTTGCTTCTTTTGGTCGGCAATTTGCGTGGCCGTAAGAGCCATGATAAATCCTCCATCGCTCTCGCCCCGTATTTCTCGACTGTCTCAATACTCAGTTCGAGTCGATCCGCGATCTCCTTTTTACTATACCAGGCGGCGGTCTGCTGTGCTAACTTCGACTTGCGGCGTTCGGGGATGTTGGTATACCGCACGCATACACGAATCCTTCCGTTGGGAGTGCGTATGCGCCGCACGATGTTTGCTTCGGTTGGCCTGATCCTCGTCCTGTTGGTCGGGTGCCACCACGACAAGCACAATTTGAAAGTGTCGTACCCGGAAGAATATACGCTTCCGCCCGATGAGGCACGCTTCAACAACCCGCCCGAATCGGGTTATCGCAAACCACCGCCGAAGAAAGAATTCAAAGCCGGTCCGGGTGGCGGTGGTAGTGGAGGCGGCGTCGGTAGCGGCTTCGGCAACAACGGCGCGGGCGGCGCGAATCGTTAGAATATACGATTCATTCAAAACGCGGCCAAGTCTGGCCGCGTTTCTTCGTATACTTCGACTAACTTCACCTTGCCGCTCAGGGAGATTCCGATGCGTACGATTGTGGCTCTTCTGTGTACTCTTGCGTTTGCGTCGTTGGCCAACGCGGAATCGAAGCCGCTGTTCGATGGCAAAACCTTCGAGGGCTGGGACGGCGACACCGAGAAAACGTGGAAGATCGAAGATGGCAGCATCGTCGGCGGGTCGCTCGATGTACTCGTTCCGCGAAACGAGTTTCTTTGCACGAAGAAAACGTACGGCGATTTCGAGCTGAAAGTGACGTTTAAACTCCTCGGCGATAAGGCGAAGGCCAATGCGGGGGTGCAGTTTCGCACGAAGCGGATCCCGAACCACCACGAAGTTTCGGGCTTTCAGGCCGATGCGGGCCAAGACTACTGGGGCGCGCTTTACGACGAGTCGCGTCGCAACAAAGTGCTTGCGAAACCCGAAAAGACGCTCATCGACGATCTCGTTAAATTCGACGACTGGAACGAGTACGTCATCCGCTGCGAAGGGCCACGCATTCGGCTCCATCTCAACGGTAAGTTGACGGTCGATTACACCGAAGCCGACGACAAAATCGAACGCGATGGCATCATCGGCTTGCAGATTCATGGCGGCGCGAAAGCCAAGGTCTGTTACAAGAACATCCAGATTGAAGAACTGCCAGTCGCGAAGAAATAAACTCATGCTGCCACTGATTATCGTTGCGGTTAGTTTCGCCTCTTTGCCGCCCGTTTCGGGGAACGCGACGATTCGCGCCAAGGCGGGGCCATCGGACATCGTCATCACCACGACAGATCGGCTGGCGGGGGCGATTCATTCGCTTGCGTGGAATGGCAAAGAGTTCATCGACAGTACCGATCACGGCCGGCAACTTCAGTCGGCGTGTTCGCTCGATTGCGGTCAGAAACCGTTCTGGGCAGAGGCGTATAACCCTACCGAAGCGGGCAGCCGAAAGGATGCGGTCGGCGCGAAATCTTCGAGCAAACTCCTGCAAATCAAGGCCGCAGGCAATCGGCTGGAGACGCAATCGCAGATGGCGTTTTGGCTGAATCCCGGCGAGAAGTCGGATCGCTACCCGGCGAAGAACGACCGTGCGCTGTCGAACTACATGCACGCGAAAACGGTGACGATCGGCACTCCCGGAATCGCACATGCCATCGATTACAGCGTGACGTTCGCGGTGCCGAAAGGCGAACGCCACACGCTCGCGCAGTTCGAAGCCATCACCGGATACATGCCCCCCGAGTTCCGCACTTTCGAGACGTACGACCCGAAAACGGGCCAACTTTCGCCGCTCTCCGATGGCCCTGGCGAACAACGGTGGCCCGTCGTGTTCAGCACGAAGTCCGGCTCGCACGCCATGGCCGCCATCGCGGGTTTGCCCACTGCAAAAGGGCAAACGGGGCCAGGTTATGGCCGTTGGAACTTCGCGAATGAGAAGGTCGTGAAGTGGAACGTCGTCTATCGAGTCGCGAACGCCGATGGGGTGCCTGCGGGCGAATATGCGTACCGCGTTTACGTCATCGTCGGCAGCCGCGAAAACGTCCGCGTCTCGCTCGATCAGCTCGTAAAGGCGAAGTAAAATCGACGTAAGTCACAATTGCGGACGCCCAAAAACCGTTTTTTCGGGTGTTTTTTCGGTTTTGGAGGCCCAAAAAGTCGCGTTTTTGATCGTCTTTCGCTGTTCCGTATTCCGTATCTCGAACTCTTGTCGCGGTTTGTGTCGATTGCTCTCGATTCGATAATCGGCGCAAGTCGCGACATAAAATCGACCGAGCACGACACAAAATCGACCGACCACGACATTCTCACGACACTTGGAGACACTTTCAGGCATGGTTCAAATCGCGGTAGTTTTGGGTAGCAGGTGCGTACGTTTGCGGGCTCGCGGGGGGCGCG
>JAYVQG010000406.1:0-42359 GCA_043757025.1 Limnoglobus sp. | reverse complement strand
TAACTCACATTCTGGGAGAAACAGGCACTTTACGATAGCCGAATCGCAATCGCAAACAAACGCATAACTGCTACCCACTTTTGAACCATGCCGCTTTGAGAAATAAGCTTGACATAACAATGGATGTCCCATGCAATCATCCGAAGTGTTGCAGCATTGTTGGTTCGTTAGCACAGGACGCGCGGATGCACGACTTCCTCGACACTTTCCGTAATGGTCCTGACCCGCTGCCGCCCGGTAAATACGCGATGTGGCTCCCGTCTCCTGCCGAGCCGAAGTTCGCGCAATCGAAGACACGGCAAAACATCGGTCGGGTGTACACAGCCGTTGCCGGGATCGAGACCTATATCGTCGCCGATATCCTGCGACGTCTGGGGGCGGTCAGCGAGGACTCAAGGCGGGTCAGGCTTCCCGAGGACTTGATGAGTTTCCCAGTGCTCGGCCCAGAGGACGGTGTGTTTGTACTGTCCCTCTCGCAAGAAAAGGGCATCCGCTTCCACTTTCACGATTCGGCTTCGCCGGTATATCGCAACGCGGTGCTTGCGGGGTTGGTCGGGTATGCGGAGTTCCGGCGGCGGACGCTCAAGTTGGGAGAGTCATCGCTCGACGAGGCCGCGGAGTGGCCGCCTGCCGCGTGGTGGTCAGGCAACGAACGAGTTGCGGCCCACATGGAGGGCGAGGGCGAGCCAGTGCAAGCGGTCGGCCAGATATTGGTTGGGTAGTCGGTTATTAGGCAAAGTAACCCGATTCGCGGCCTTCGCGGCATTGTGGAAATTCTCCCGGAGGTGTCATGATTACCGACGACAGTGAGATGGCCACGACGGTCGAACGGATCGCGTGGTTTCAGCAGCAGGTGGCCCAAATGCGACGATCGGAGCCGAACCCGACCAATTACAAGGCTGCGGTGTCGGGGTTCTTGGCCGAGATCGACCGGATGCAGCGCGAGGTGCGAGAGTACCTGTGTCGCCATCCGGCCGAGATCGTCGCTGCGTGAGAACTCTGCTACTCCCCCAGATACGCGGCGCGGATGCGCGGGTCGTCGAGCAGCGTCGATGCTTTATCGGTCATCGTTACGCGGCCGGTTTCGAGCACGTAGCCGCGGTGTGCCACTTTTAGCGCCATCCGGGCGTTTTGTTCGACGAGCAGGATCGACATGCCCTTCTGGTTCAGATCGCGAATCACCTCGAATATCTGCACGACGATTTGCGGCGCGAGGCCGAGCGAGGGTTCGTCGAGCAACAGCAACTTCGGGCGAATCATCAGTGCCCGAGCAATTGCGAGCATCTGCTGTTGGCCGCCGGAAAGCAGGCCGCCCGGCTGACTTTTTCGCTCTTTGAGAATCGGAAACATCGCGAACGCGGTCGCGATGTCGTCGGCGATCCCCTTAGTGTCGTTGCGGGTGAACGCGCCCATCTCGAGGTTTTCGAGCACGGACAGTCGCGGGAAAATCTTGCGGCCTTCGGGCGACTGCGCGAGGCCGAGCCGCACGACTTCGTGGCTCGGAGTCCGCGTGATGTTCTGCCCGTTGAAATGAATCGCACCCGAGCGTGCCTTCATGAGGCCGGAAATGCTCATCAGCGTCGTCGTTTTGCCCGCGCCGTTGGCCCCGATGAGCGCGACGATCTCGCCTTCCTGCACTTCGATGCTGAGGTCGTGCAGCGCATCGATCGGCCCGTAACCCGCACGCAATTGATCCACCGTCAACAACGCAGACATTTAGCACCTGAATTTGGGCAGCGATCGAAAACGAAAACAAAACATTAACCGCAGAGGTCGCAAAGAACGCAAAGAAGAAAAATCATGGGATGGTTCACTCTGGGTAGCCGCATTCCGCTTGTATTGGAATATAAATTTTTACTCCGCGTTCTCTGCGCACTCCGCGGTTAAAATTCTTCATCAAGTCACGCAACTCAATTTCCAGTCTTTAGCTGACCTCTTCCTTGCCGAGGTACGCCTCGATCACTTTCGGGTTGTGGGCGATTTCGGCGGGTGCGCCTTCGGCGATCTTTTTGCCGTAGTCCAACACCGCGATGCGATCCGAAATGCCCATGACGAGGTTCATGTGGTGTTCGATGAGCAGCACCGTGATGCCGCGCTCGCGAATCTTGCGAATCAATTCCATCAGGCCGGTCGTCTCACTCGGGTTCATCCCTGCGGCGGGTTCGTCGAGCAAGATCAACTTCGGCTTGGTGGCCATCGCACGGGCGATTTCGAGGCGGCGTTGATCCCCGTACGGCAAGTTTTTCGCGAGGTCGTCGTACCGCCCGGCCAGCCCCATGAACTGGAGCAATTCGCGCGCTTTCGTCGCCGCCTCGGCTTCGCGCCGTCGTTGCTTCGGAAGCCGCAACACCGCCGACAGCCAGCCACCGGGAATCGAGCGGTGCATCCCGATCAGCACGTTCTCGCCCACGGTCATATTTTGGAACAACCGGATGTTCTGGAACGTGCGGGCGATCCCCTGAAGCGAGAGAAAATCCGCCGAGCGTTTACTGCGACGCCAGATGACGAACGACCCCGCCGCCCCGAGTAACAGCCCGCCGAGCGTCGCGCCGATCAGCACCGCGCGATCGGTGCGGATCTTCGTACGGAGCGCATCCAGCTTCGCGGCAATTTCCGGCGCGTCGGCTGTCGGAATTGGCGATTGCGGATCGCGAAGTGCGGAAGAAAACGTATCGCGCAAGACGCGCGCATCGGTCTCGTTGGCTGCGGTGGCGAACTCTTGCGAACCTTCCGCACTGACGATCCGCCACCGGCTGCCGCGACGCTGTTTCTCGATGGCCAGTTCGCCATTGAGGTACGCCATCGCGGCCTTCGCCGATTCGCCGTACGAGAACTTGTCGACGCCGTTCGCAAGCGGTCGCTTGATCGCGGCATTCCAAAGCGGCTCGATACCGACGGCCGCGAAGAAACCGAGAATCGCAGTCAGTAAGCCAACGAACGCACAGTGCAACAGTACGCGAAAAGTCAGCGGGCGTTCGGCAGAATGTCCCTCGAACCGAATGCGGCCACCGCTCGGGTTATAGATGCCCGTGATGGCATTGAAGACGGTCGTCTTGCCCGCACCGTTGGGGCCGATGACGGAGTAAATCTGCCCCGGTTCGACGGCAAAATCGACGCCATCGACGGCCGTGATGCCGCCAAACTTCATCGTCAGCTTTTCGACTTCGAGTACGGGCACCGCGTCACCTGTGAAGTATGCCACCAGAGATTGGGTCATTGCACAGCGAATTCTTACCCCAACGGGGTTCGATCTGACAGACCAGGGTTAGACGCTTCGTCGTACCCCTGGGTGACCTTGAGGCGTTTCAACTCCCTCGCTAGCGCGTCGGGCTAACAAGACGTTGCCATCGCTTACCCTGTCGGGCTTCGCTTCGCGGGGAGCAACCCGGCGGGGCGGAACCGCATCGCGAGTATCAGCGCGAGGCCGAAGACCATCAGCCGCCAGAAGCTGAAGGTCGTGTAGTCTTTAACTTCCGCGCCCGTTGGCCGCAATGATTGCATGTACTTGTCCGCGACAGGCGCGAGGATGTTATCGAACCCGAGAACCAGAAACACGCCGAGGAGCACGCCGGTTCGGTTGCCGAGGCCACCGAGAATCAGGCAGCAGAGCGCGATGATCGAGCGGTTGAAGCCGTAGGCTTCGGGGTCGGCGGTGTTGCCGAGTTTCACCACGTACAGGCAGCCCGCGAGGCCCGCTAACCCAGCCCCCAGCGCGAACGCGGCGAGCTTCAGTTTCGTCGTGTCGAGGCCCATGCACGTGGCCGCGAGTTCGTCTTCCCGCAGTGCCACCCACGCGCGGCCCATTCGCGAATTCTCGATGTTCCGCAACACGATCAGTACGACGAACAACACGAACAAACTCAAGAAATAATAGTAACGGTAATCGGCGGACCAGTCGGCGTCGAGGCCCGGTAGTTTCGGCGACGGGATCGGGTTCAATCCCTTCGTGCCGTTCGTGATTTCATCGAGGTTCTTGATCGCGAACTTCAGCACTTCGCCGAAGCCGAGCGTCACGAGCGCGAGGTAGTCGCCGCGTAGCCGCAGTGTCGGCGAACCGAGCAACACGCCGGCCGCAGCCGCCGTCAATGTGGCCACGATAATCGCAACGGGGAAGCCCACCTGAAACGGGTACGACGGCACCATCAGGATACCCGTCGTATACGCGCCGATGCCGAAGAACGCGCCGATACCGAGGTGAAGCAGCCCCGTGTAACCGACGACGACGTTCAACCCGAGCGCGAGAATCGCCATGATAAATAGCGTCGTCAGTTCGCTGCCGATTGGCACTTTCAACGCACGATCGATGCCCGGCACCAGCCCCGGTACCAGTGGCAACATCGCTAATAATCCGACGGCAATGAGATCCCACGGGAGTTTGCGGAGAGTCATACTTTCTCCCGGACGCGCGACCCGAGCAAGCCCGTCGGTCGGAAGACGAGGATCGCGATCAGGATCGCAAACACGAGTGCGCTCGTCCATTTTTCGCCGATCATGACGCTCCCGAACGAGCGGATGAGGCCGATAATTACCGCGCCAAGTACCGCACCGGGAATGTTGCCGATGCCACCGAGTACCGCCGCCGTGAAGGCGTAAAGGCCGTTCTGGTAACCGATCTGAAAGCCGATGGTGTTGACCGTGAGCGAGAAGACGACACTGCCGAACCCGGCGAGCGCCCCGCCGATGGCGAACGTCGCGCCGATGACACGATCGACGTGGATGCCCATGAGCTGCGCCGCCGTCGGGTTTTGCGCCGTCGCGCGCATCGCCTTGCCGAGCCGCGTGTACTTCACGAACAACGTCAGTGCGACCATGATCGGGATCGTAACCCCGATCACCACGGCGTCTTTTACCGTGAACTTCAAGGCGTTATCGGGCAACAGGTTGTCGTTCGAGAGTAGCGAAGGAAAGTTGCGGTCGGCGGCCGATGGGACGGTCTTGCCGTCTTCGGGGATCATCGCGTTCCAGAACATGCCGACGTTCATGAAACAGAACGACACGCCGATGGCCGAGACGAGCGGGGCCAACTTCGGCGCGTTGCGGAGTGGTTTGTAAATGACGCGATCGACCGACCAATTCAGCGCCGCACAAAATATCGGCGTCAGCAAGATCATTAGCGCGAACGCCACGATGAGTTGCACGCTACTCGCCCCCGCTGCACCGGCACCGGTCAGACTCAGCATCGACAGCACCGTCAGCGCGAAGAACGTGCCGAGCATGAACAAGTCGCCGTGCGCGAAGTTGATTAGCTCGACGATGCCGTAGACCATCGTGTAGCCGAGCGCGATCAGCGCCAGGAGTGCGCCGAACGTCAGGCCGTTGATGAGCGATTGCGCGTAGACATTCCCGGACGATTGCGCGAATAGAACGAGGTCCAAAGCCATCTCCAAGCGGTGGGGTTACTTCACGGGCAGGATATCGAGTTGCGCCACGAAGTCGAAATCGCCCTTCGCCGGGTTGACGATGCTGCCGCTCATCGTGCGCGATGTCGTGTCGCCGTTCTCGTCGAACGACCACTTGCCGAGCGCGCCGTCGTAGTCTTTGATGCTGAGGCACGCCTTCAAGATTTCCGCACGGTCTTTCTTACCGGATCGCTTGATCGCTTCGAGTGCCACCTTGCCGGCCTCGTAGCCATAGACCGCGTAGGCTTCGGGCGTCTTGCCGTACTTGACCTTGTACTTCTCGACGAACTCTTTGCCCTTGCCCGTCACCTGATCGGGTGGCAAGCCGCCGAACGTGACGTAACATTTCAGCGTTTTGAAGACGTCGTTCCCCGCCGACTGAATGAACGCGAGTTCGCAACAACCATCGGGCACCATTAGCTTGCTGCCACCGAGGCCGGCTTCGACCATGTCCTTGGCGATCTGCCCCGCTTTGGTCTGCGTCGTGCCGCCGAAGTAGATGAGATCGGGCTTCACCGGAGCCGTGACGATCTTCGTCATGAGCGACTTGAAGTCGTTCTGCTTGATGTCGATGCTCTCTTGTTTGCCGAGGATTTTGATGCCGATGACTTCGCAGTGTTCCTTGAACAGCGTCGCGATGCCTTTGCCGTAAACTTCGTTATCGTCGAGGATCGTCGCGGTTTTGACGCCCATCGACTTCGCCCACGCGGCCCCGAGTGGACCTTGTAGGTCGTCGGCGGGTACGACGCGGGTGAAGTTCACTTTGCCCGTGGGGCGGTACATTTCCGGTTCGCCGTGATCGCCCTTGCCCGGCTTCGTCATTCCCGGCCACGTCACGGCGGGGCTAATCATCAACAACCCCGCTTTGTTCGTGATCGGCATCGAGTTCTTCGCCGCACCGGAGTTGTACGGGCCGATGTACACCATCACATCCGAGTCCTTGACCGCTTGATCGGCGTTCGCCGTCTCGCGTTCCGGCGTCCATTTGCCTTCCGCTGCCGTCGCATCGTCGAGGTCTTCGTAAACGATCTTGAAGTTGCCGGATTTGTACTCGACTTCCTCCAAGGCCATCTTGATGCCGTTGACGATCGTATCGGTTTGCCCCTTCGCACTACCGGTCCGCGGTAAGCTGGACACGATCTTAATCGTACCCGTATCGCTCGGAGTCGCGGTATCGCTGCCCTTGCAGCCGAAGCCGGTGAAACAAACGGCGGGCAGGCCCAAGCCAACCGCAATCGCGGCAAGTAAGTGACGTCGGCGCACGATGGGAACCTCCGGCAGGAGTCGAGCACGGTAGAAGAGAGGATTCAGCGATGTTAGAAAACGAAGCCATCGGAGTCAACGAACATTCGTAACGGGAGGGCGATACCCCATTGCGTCGCGACCGTTGACGGCGGATGCTCGAATCGTAAGATGTGCCATTCGGAATAAATACTCAGCGGAGATCGGGTCATGGCGAAGGGTAAAGAAGCGCGGCACATCATCAAGCTCGTCAGCAGCGAAAGCAACCACTGCTACTTCACGCAGAAGAACAAGAATAACAGCAAGGAACGGATTTCGCTCAAGAAGTACGATCCCGTTCTGCGCAAGCACGTGATGTACAAAGAAGCCGGCAAGCTGTAGTGCAACCGTTTTAATGTAGCCGGTGCTCTGGCCTCTATCGAGCCGGTGCTTCCGGGGTCAGAGACCCCAGCTACAACCAACCAAGTGCAACGTGGCTGCGAACATTGCTCGCGGTTCGACTGCGCGCGGCACTTGCAACGACACCCTTCGCCCGTTACCGTAGAAACATATCATTCATTCTGCACGCTTGAGGTCAGCTCATGTCTCCCTTTCCGGGCCTCGATCGCGTTCTGGCTGTGATCGGTCGTACACGTCACAAGATGGTCGCCATCGAACTCGAAGAAGCCGTCAAACGCGGTAATTCGTTCCTCGAAGTGCGTCTCGATTTCCTCGCAAAAGCGGTCGATTTCAAGCGGATGTTGCCGCACAAGAAGTGCCCGTGGGTGGCGACACTGCGGCGACCCCAAGACGGCGGACGCTGGCCCGGCAAGGAAGACGACCGGCAGGCGGTGCTTCGCCAGGCGATCGTTTCCGGCTTCGATTGGGTCGATCTCGAAACCGACATCGCCGACAAGATTCGGCGCTTCGGCGCGGTGAAGCGGATCATCAGCTACCACAACATGACCGAAACGCCCGCGAACCTCGACGAGATCTACGAACGGATGCTCGCGCAGGATGGCGACGTCTACAAGATCGCGGTCATGGCGAACACCGCCGCCGACATCGAGCGCATCCTCAAAATTCAGAAGTCCGCACCGAAACCGACCGTCGCGTTCGGCATGGGCGAGATCGGCATCCCGACGCGATACACCTCGCTGAAGTTCGGTGCGCCGTGGATTTACGCCGCATTCAACAAGGAACGCGGCATCGCACCGGGTCTGCCATCGGTCGACGATTTCAAGACGACGTACCCCGTGCGTTCGATTAACTCCGAGACGGAAATCTTCGGTGTGATCGGCGACCCCGTCGGCCACAGTTTCAGCCCGGTTTTGCACAACCACATGTATCTGCGAACGAAAACGAACGCGATTTATCTGCCGTTCCGCGTACCGGTCGGCACGCTGCCCGAGATGGTGAAAGCATTCGACGCGGTGCCGGTGTCGGGCTACAGCGTGACGATTCCGCACAAACAAGCGGCGGCGGAACTGGCGGGCGAATCCGAGGCGTTCGTGAAACTCTCGGGCGCGGCCAACACGCTCGTGCGCCGCCCGAACGGCACGTTTTTCGCCGCAAATACGGATTATTCCGCGGCGGTGGAATCGCTGAAGGCACACCTGATCGCGCAGGCGACCGAAGGCGAAGAGGCAACGCAAATCAACCAACTCGCGGTACTGATCCTCGGTGCGGGCGGTGTGGGGCGGGCGATTGCACATGCCTTGCACCGCGAAGGTGCGAACCTCACGATCGTCGCCCGTACCGACGAAAAAGCGAGCAAGCTCGCCGAGGAAGTTCACTGCAAGTTCCTCGATTGGCACGGACGGCACAACGTCTATTACGACGTCGTCATCAACTGCACGCCGGTGGGAATGCACCCGAAAGTCGACGAGTCGCCGTTCCACCGCAGCGCGATGCATTCGGGCAAGATTGTCTTCGACACGGTCTACACTCCGGAGACGACGTTGCTCCTCCGCGAAGCGAAGGGCAGCGGTTGCCAGATCATCACCGGCGTCGATATGTTCGTCCGGCAAGCCGCCCGCCAATTCGAGCTATTCACCGACAAGATCCCCGACGTGGCCAAGATGCGCGAGATCATGCGCAAAGCCCTGTCGCCCATCACGAAGCAACTCGAAGAAGAAGCCACGCAAGCGGGCGAAGCGTGAGGGGTGTAGCGATGGCGAAGGAAACCGTACCTGCCGACCTCGAAACGATCTCGTATCCTGCGCGGGTGCGATTGGCCGTAGTACTGGGCCGCAAGTCGCGAACAAATCCGCAGACCACGCTTGCTGAAAGAGTGGCAAAGTGGCGGGTTCTCGGCGCGACTGTTCAGCCACACTATCGATACAACCAAGGGCGCATATTCGCAACTACAACTTAATCGCCGAGGGTCACGGTTTCCCCGCCCGACCGGCTGGCGAGTGCCAGCATCATCGAGCGAGCGGAATATGGCAAAAACCGCACGCTGCCATCGACGAACGCGAAGTTGGCCCCGCCTGGGTGGAACGACCAATAGTGAAATCGGCTGGTGGACACCGCCAGGCTGCCTGGCTGATAATGCGACTCTAACTCGCAGTCGGCGTCAAAGGGGTAGATGCAATGGGTGTCGGTCGTGTAATTGTCGAAGTCGAACTCGGTGACGCCCATCGACGTATTCACCGCCCCGAGATAGTCGCCATGTGGAAAGCCACCGTACCAGAAACCATATACGTTCTCCGCCGGTGGCGGCCGCTCGCCGACGAATAGCGTGTTCGACAGCCCGTCCCGCACGTTCGCGAAGCGATATTTAGACCCCGTGCCGAACAGCCCGCACTTGCCAGCCGTGGTTCGGATACCGGCGTCAACTTCGCAGAAGTAATTGTCCCCAGTTACCCCCAGATACCAGGTAAAGGCGACATCGGTTTTGGCGTAGGGCGAATAGACCGGCCCACCGGGGCGGCCATCGGCCGGGCAGATGAATGAGCTGACCGACTTGGCGAACGCCGTATGCGGCGGGACTGTGAACCGGTTGCCTGTCGTGTAGATGGGGGCCGCCGCGTGCGCACGCTGGGCCTCCCTCCAGAGCGGTTCCTGCTCGATGAACGGCAAGATGAATACCAGCCACGACATTCCGGCCATGGGCGTCGGCACCTCGGCCGTTACGTTCCCCGGCGGCAGTTGGCCATAGCTATCGTGGTAGTGATGCAGGGCCAAGCCGACCTGGCGGAGTTTGTTCGCGCATTCAGCCCTCGCGGCGACTGCACGCACTCGCTGAACCCCACTCAGAATCAATCCGCTCAGGATCGCGAGGATGCCGATGACAACGATCAGCTCGATCAGGGTGAACCCCAGGCGGGCGGAGGCAGGTCGGGGCATGGCAGTCTCCCGGTAAGTTGGTGACGCTATCAGGTGGCGCGACGGCGAAGGTGTTTACGTAGCCATATGGCGGCGGACGCCAACGCGACAGCTGCTGCCGCGTAGGTCAGCCATCGGTATCGGGCTTGTGTCTGACGGGCGACGAGCCATTCCGGCTCAGGCAGGCCGTAGTGGGTCAGCGTCGCGTCGCTCACCGGTCGACCGGCAGTGATTGGTTCGTTCGTAATTGTGATCTGCAATACGTCGCTTTTATATCGCTCCATCGTTTTGACGTAGGAAATCCCCTGGGCGGTCTTGTCTAACTCGTTGCGGATCTCGTGTGTGTACACCCCGTCAGGAACCTTGACGTGCACAATCTCTCGCTTCGACCCGTAGTGGTGCTGAGGATCGAGCCATAAAGTGCCCTTCTGAATTTCTCCACCACCCGGATGAAACGGGTATTTTTTCACAGCCGAGAAGTCGAACACATACTCGATTTTAACAAGGCCGTTATCATCGGATACCTTGACCTGCTTGACGCAGTCGTGACTCAGAAACTCGTCGAGCAGAACACCATAGTGGCGAAGAATCGCGTTCTTCATATCCTCTCCGAGCCGCTTGCCAACATCTGCTAGATGCTGCTCATTCGCGATCCGGGTGACGCTCCCTACAATCCAACTGGAGCGGCCTTTCCCCGGTAACAATTGAAACTCGTAGTTTACGTTTACACCTCGAACAGATGCACCGGGGGATTTCAGACTCGTCTCACTCAGCACAAACCCCGGCCCGTAGGCAAAGTCATAGCAGACATCGCCTACGGACAACGGGGGATAGTATTTGGCAACAAACGCGGGGTCGCCAGCCATGCGTCTCACGATGCGGTATGTGACCGCTTCGTCGCTCGCGGCCCGCACGCTTGCCCACATGGGCTTGGCCCGATCTAGAACCTCGCGCAAAGCGGGATCAGCCGAATCGACCACGCTGCACGTGGTCAGCACGAATAGGGCTACCGTTACTAGCACTGGCCAACTGATCCGCATCGCTCGCTCCTGGTGGAAGTGGACTTACTCGGTACCCACGACTGGGTTCGGAACGTCCACGACAGCAACCAACTTTTTGTCGTAGCATTTGCATCCTGGGGAAGCGTCCCCAATTGGCGCACGCGAGCAGACCGTGTTAGCGCACGCGCCGTTCGCCCAACATCCGTTGCTGCACCCACCGGCTCCAGGAGTCGGATTGGGGGTCGGCACGCAACCGCCAGTGACTGCGCCACCGGGCGAATTCTGACCGCTGTCACAACTGAAGCCCACTGGGGCGCTGCCGGTCGTACATGCGGTATTGCAAGCGGTCACCAGACCGGCGTTGCAGACAGCGTTGCCGGCACCCGCCGGGCACTCTGGGAAACCGTTCGCACCCCAACGGGTGCATGCCTGCGCACAGGTCTCATCAGGCACCGCAGGTAAGTACGCAGCGAAGAGCGGGGATGCCAGGACGGCCAGCGTCACCGCGGCAGCGCAGGCGGACTGAAGTAGCCACTGAGTCGATTTGCCCGTCATCACTTCACCTCAAGTACTGGAGTGGACAGATTCACCTCGACGCTCAACGTGACGCCGAGGACCGGGGCGCTCCGACTGTCCGTCCGGAGCATTGCGGTGCGGGTGAACACGCCGGCGGTGGCCGGCGCGCGTAAGTCGATGGTTACCTCACCCGAACTGCCGGGCGGGATATGGATGGGTAGGCTCTGAAGGGCCGCACATGAGCAGTCCGATGTGCCACCGACGATCGTTAGTTGGGAGGCAGACAGATTGATGACGCGAACGACTCGCGTTGTTATGCCACCGGGTGAGGTGGTACCGAAATCGACCGATTGTTGCCACGACACCTCGTCGCCCCGTAGCGCAGCGACGGCCGCGACCGGGGAGCCGTAAACTATCTGCCCATAGATCGCCACGGCGGCGACCATGCTTCCGACACCCATAGCTACAGGGGCCAGTCGGCGACCATCCGCCGCCCATACCGCTTTCGGTACGCATCGCGGCCGTGCAACGGCGAGGAGAATCAAGGCCGTGAGGTCGATCAGGAATGCCACCAATGGGTTGGCCTTGATGGTGCCGAAGCAACCGCAGTCGCTTACCCCCTTCCAAGTCAGGTAGCCGCTCACTACGGCAAAGGACCCGAACGTGGCGACAGCGACCGACCAGGACCAGACTGAGACAACGCGTGACACCAGCCACGCAGCCAGCGTGAGTTCCCAAACGGCTACAGTTTGCTGCACGATTGGAGTGCTGAGAAGTCCCATTGTTGGGAGTGTGGATCCGTTGGCACCGCCGAGCTTGAGTACGGCGGTGGTTACGAGGAGCGTGGCCAATAGGCCTACGACCACGGTAACTCCGTTTCGGATGAGGATGCGATGGAATGCGACCATAACCTGACTCGAAGAGTCTGATGTAATGTGTTAGAAATGTACTAATCAGGCTAAGCACAAGAGTCAAGTGTATTCTCTTGCATCAAGCGGAAGATTTCACTACAGGCATTTGGCTGCGAAATTTTTATGACCGTGTTTACACGGATTCTGTCATGATTGTGCCGCGAATGCAGCTCCGCTGGACAGATCAGACAAAATATGCATAATTTTCTATCACGAATGAAGTTTTGGGCACACCCACGCGATTTCCAGAAGTCAAAAAATCGCAGGCGATTTGACGTAACCCGAAATTTGCGACGTGCACGGAGTGACCCAAAAGTGTCGCGAAATGACATAGAATTGTCGAGTCCGGTCGATTTTGTGTCGGGTCCGGTCGATTTTCGGTCGCATTCGGTCGCGAAATAACCAGTAGTTTCGGCTGATGCGAAATCGAGAGTTTCGACGCAAACCACGACAGGATGACAGGATACGGGAGAACCCCTCGGAACGGATCGGCGATTTGCGATCAAAAAGTGGCGTTTTGAGACGAAAAAACACCCCAAAAACCAGTTTTGGAGTGTCCGCAATTGTGACTTACGTCGATTCTGAGAGCGAGGTAAAGCGTGATCTTTCTCATCGGCTATCGCGGTTGCGGCAAATCGACCGTCGGTCGCGAACTGGCGGATCGGCTCGGCTGGCGGTTCCTCGATGCGGATAGTGTGCTCGAGGCGATTGCGGGCAAGTCGATCGCGGCGATCTTTGCCACAGAGGGCGAGATGGCGTTCCGCAATTTGGAAACAGCGGTTTTACAAGACCTTTGCGCGAAGCCGCAACACGTCATTGCGACGGGTGGCGGCGTGGTGTTGCGGGCGGAGAACCGCGAACGCTTGATGGCGAGCGGTTTTGTCGCGTGGCTCGATGCGACGCCGGAACTCGTGTGGCCGCGAATCCAGACCGATCCGCTGACGGCAGAGCGTCGGCCGACGCTGACAACGGGCGGTTTTCGCGAAGTCGTGGAACTGATGGCGGCCCGCGAACCGCTGTACCGATCGACCGCTCACGCACGATTCGATGCGGCCGCATCGCCGGATGCCATCGCGAACGCTATCTTGGTGGCATGGAGTGGCTTTACAACATCCCCATCGTCGTTTGGTGCTTCTGGGTCTTCGTATTCGGGCTAGGCATCGGTAGTTTCCTGAACGTGCTCATCGCACGGCTTCCCTACGAAAAAAGCGTCCTTTGGCCCGGTTCGCGGTGCATGACCTGCCTGCGACCGCTGCGGATCTGGGACAATCTCCCGATCGTCGGCTACTTGCGTTTGCGCGGCCGCTGCCGATTCTGCGGAACGACATTTTCGAGCCGCTACCTCTGGATCGAACTCGGTACCGGCGCGATGTTCCTCGGGTTGTTCGTGCTCGAAATCCTGGGAAACTGGCACGCGATCCCCGGCCTGAACTTCAATCCGTTCACCGGCATGAATGCGTTGCCGCCCGCAAAGGCGTGCATTCACTTCCTGTCGCTGGCGTTTTTGTTCTCGATATTGCTCGCATCGTCGATGATCGACCTGAAGTTTCGCATCATCCCCGGCCAACTGACGTACGCGGGAACCCTGGTCGGCATTGCGGTGTCCACGTTCTGCCCGTGGCCATTCCCGAGCGAACCATCGGCGTTGCCGAGCCTCGTTGGCAACCCATCGTGGATACTTCCGCAGTGGCAAGGAAAGATCCCGACGGGCTTGGCGTTGTGGCCATTTTGGGGGCCGCCACCCTCGTGGGCACCCGCTGGCAGTTGGCAGATGGGCTTACTTACGGGCGTATTCGGGGCGCTGGCGGGGCAGTTCGCGGGCCGTGCCGTGAAGTTCCTGTTCGAGATCGGCTTCCGTCGCGATTCGCTCGGTTTAGGCGATGCCGACCTGATGATGATGGCCGGGGCGTTCCTCGGCTGGCAGATCGCGGTACTGTCGCTGCCCGCCGGGGCGATGATCCTGCTGCCGATCGTCGTGCCGCTAAAGATTATCCAGCACCTGATGGGTAAAGAAGTACATAGCGAACTGCCATTCGGGCCGGGGATTGCGCTCGGGATCGCTGCGTGTTGGCTCGGGTGGCCCTGGCTCGGCGAACTGATGCGAATTGCGTTCTTCGATTCCGTGATGCTACTTTTCCTGACGTTCGTCGTTGGGGGTAGCCTGTTAGTAATGGGACTCGTCTTGCGACGCGGGCCAGTCGAGACAACGAACGGGTGACGGCATGGCGAAAATTCTCATCGTCGATTACGGCATGGCGAACCTGCGGAGCGTGCAAAAAGCGTTTGAAGCGGTTGGGCACGCCGCCGAGATTTCATCGGATCCGAACCGGATTGCCACCGCCGCGAAGGTCGTACTCCCCGGTGTCGGCGCGTTCCCCGATGCGATCGCGAGACTGCGCGAAACGCACCTCGATGGCGTCATCGTCGATAAAATTCGCGACGGTTCGCCGTTCCTCGGCATCTGCCTCGGAATGCAGATGCTGTTCGCGCGCGGCCACGAGAACGGCTTGCACGCGGGGTTGGGCATTTTTGATGGCGAAGTGGTGCCGTACGCGAATCCGCTGCTCGATGGCAACGGCGCAAGGCTGAAAGTGCCGCACATGGGCTGGAACACGCTGACGATACGCGAGCCGAAATGCCCGCTGTTCGCAGGCTTGCCGCCGAATCCGTCGGTGTACTTCGTACACGGGTATTACCCCGTGCCAACGGATGATGCCATCGTGGCGGCCACGACCGATTACCCCACGCCGTTCGCATCGGTGATCTGGCGCGACAACATCTTCGCGACGCAGTTTCACCCCGAGAAGAGCCAAGCCATCGGCTTGAAGATGCTCGCCAACTTCGCGGCACTCTGATTCCGTTCCGCGTCACTTCTTGCGAGGTTTCCGTGTCGCCCGATGTGCTGTTTGAAGATTTCCATCTGCTAATCGTGAATAAACCCGCGCCATTACTGACGCAGGCCCCGTCGGGGATACCGTCGCTCGAGGGGATGGTCAAAGAGTACATCAAAGTGAAGTATGCCAAGCCGGCGGGGGTGTATCTCGGCGTGCCGCACCGGCTGGATCGTCCCGTAACGGGTGCGATTTGTTTCGCCCGCAACACGAAGGCCGCACAACGGGTTCATGCGCAGTTTCACGAACGTACCGTTCGCAAAACGTATTGGGCCATCGTCGAAGGCATCGTCGCACCGGCGAGCGGCATTTGGGACGATTGCTTGCGCAAACTGCCCGACGAAGCGAAAGTCGTGAAGGCAGTGGCAGGCGAACCGGGGGCGAAACTCGCTGTACTCGAATATCGCGTACTGCAAACGCTCGCCGATTGTACGTTCGTCGAATTCGCGCCGATCACGGGGCGGATGCACCAATTGCGGGTGCAATCGGCGTGGCGCGGGCACCCCGTTCTGGGCGACATGGGGTACGCTACACCGCGCGCATTCGGTCCACCCGCAGCCGAGCCACGCGATTGCGTCATCGCGTTGCACGCGCGTCGGCTGGAACTCGATCACCCATTCACGAAGGTGCGATTGGCCATCGACGCGCCACTACCGGCGTATTGGTCGGACCTCGGCATCGCCACTTAATGCGGCAGACGTACAATTCGGGTGTCGTTGAACCGACCATTCCCTTATCGGAGTTTCCGCCATGATGACCCGCCGCGAAGCGTTGACGGTGGCCGCAGGTGCTGCTGCCGCGATTTTGGTACCCGCCGCGAGCCGCGCTGCCGACGAAGCCGCTGCGGGATTCACACTGGGCAAGTTGCCGTACGCCCCCGATGCGCTCGAGCCGCACATCGACGCCGAAACGATGACGATCCACCACACGAAACACCATCAGGCGTATGTGACGAACCTGAACGACTTGCTGAAGAAGAACGCGCCAGAAATGCTGTCGAAATCGATTGAAGACGTTCTGGCGAATCTGAAGGCGTTGCCCGAAGCGGCACGTCAAGGTGTGCGGAACAACGGCGGCGGACATTGGAATCACACGTTCTTCTGGAACGTGATGGCGAAAGACGGCGGCGCTCCGAAGGGCGACCTTCTGAAGAAGATCGACGAGTCGTTCGGCACGCTCGACGGCTTCAAAAAGGCTTTCACCGAAGCCTGCACGAAGCGGTTCGGCAGTGGCTGGGCGTGGCTGGTTCCCGGTAAAGACAAGCCGCTGATGATCGTGACTACGCCGAACCAAGACAACCCGCAAATGGAGGGCGGCGCGGCCCCGATCCTCGGTTGCGATGTCTGGGAACATGCGTATTACCTGAAGTATCGCAACCTCCGCGCGAAGTACGTCGAGGCGTGGTTCCACGTCGTGAACTGGGACGCCGTCGCCGCGAACCTGGACAAAGCGAAGTAATATCGGCAGTTTGTGCGGGTCGCGCGGTTTCTACACGGCCCGCTTTTTCCTGTCTACACCGATCCCACCTACTTTTCATTTTCATCCAAAACGATGATGGCACCATCTTCGTCTGTCTGGTAGGGAGCGAATGGCCAAACGCGGAGATAACCGGAACAAGCCCCCGGACCCGCGCGACTCGTCTCCCGAAAATTCGGAGAGCGCTGGGCCTTCTCCCCCCAAGCCCGTGACAGACTCGCAACCGCACGAACAGCTTCTGGTCGCCACCTTCGGCCAGATTCGCGACGAACTCGTAAGCACCCTCGCGTACCTCCTCGGCAATCGCGACGATGCCATGGATGCCGCGCAGGAGGCGTTCCTGAAGTGTTGGCGTGCAAAGAGTTCGCTGGTCGACGTGCAAAACGTGCGTGCGTGGATTTTCCGGATCGGTCTGAATGCCGCCCGCGACTATCAACGCAGCGGCTGGAACAAGCGTTCCCGCCAGCTGATCGCCGAAGAAGTGTTGCTCCCCGCCCACGATCTCCCCGTGGCCGACGCGATGGAAGACGACGAAAACGTGACCCGCTTACGCCAGGCAATCCTGGACTTGCGAGACGAAGAGCGCGAGGTATTCTTGCTCCGGCAGAACGGCGAACTGACTTACGAGCAGATCGGCGAATTGCGGAATACCCCCGTTGGCACCGTGAAAACGCAGATGCGTACCGCCCTTACCAAGCTACGAAAAGTGCTGAACCCCGAACGGGATGCCGAACCCAACGCGGACAATTGACGAATTCCCAACTATGAGTGGTCTCATGCTCCGGTGTGAAGTGTGTCGCGAACGACTGATCGATTCTCTTTACGGGTTGCTCGACCCGGTCGAGGAAGCCGATGTCGCTGCGCACATTACCACCTGTTCGGCGTGTGCCACTGCCAAAGCCGAAGCCGCGACCGCCCGAGAATTGTTCGCTCGCGCCGCGAAAGTGTCTTTCCCCGAAGTCCATTTCCAACCGCCGAGCGAAGTCGCGCGGCCCGCGCCTCGACCGCTTCGCGACCGCATCACCGCGTGGGCGGTGGCCGCCGCCGTGCTGTTGGCTATCGGTATCGGCAGTTTCACCGGCCGCGATTGGGCTGCGTATCAAACACTGAAACCAACGGTCCAAGCCGAACTTGCCGAGTTGAACGCGGAACCCGTCGAACCCGACACGAAGCCACGCGATGCGGCGAAAGCCATTGTTGTCGCCACACAGAAAACGCACGATACCGTCATCCGCGAATGGGTGACCGCCGACGTGGCGGATCGCAGCGCGCAGACGTTCACGATCGATGTCTCCGGGCCAGTGTCGGCCACACCGGGGGCCGCGAACGAATATAGCGTGACGACGAAAACCGCCGCGCACATCGAAGCCGTTTTGCAAGATGCACGCGGCACGGTGTACTGGAAGCAATCGCTTGCCACGAAGGACGCCCCCGCCAAATTGAAACTGCCGGCAACGCTTTGGGAGAAACTCCCCGCCGGTGCGAACGACCTCGAATTGCGAATCGTCGCGACTGCGGACGCCACCGGCGAGAAGGCCGAACTCGCGGAGCCGATTCGATTATTGGCACCGGTTTACTCGACGTTCCTCGTGACCGACAAGCCGATGTATCAACCCGGCGAACCGGTGTTCTTCCGTTCGCTGACCCTCGATCGCACGCGGTTCCTGCCACCGACCGCCGATCGTACTTTGCGGGTACATATTCGCACGCCCAATGGCGAGCCACTTCCGAACGCGACACTCACCGGCCTGACGCAACGCGGCGTCTCCTGCGGAACGTTCGCGTTACCCGCCGAACTTCCGGGCGGCGAATACACGCTGATTGCCACCGAATTACCGAACGGCTGGTCGAGCGACTTACCTCCCGTAGGGGCACCGATTGTGGGGGTGCGAAAGTTCCTCGTCAACAAATACACGCCGGAAAAGCTGCAAAAGCGGCTCGAATTCAGCGCGGTCCGTTTCGGTGTCGGCGACGTGGTCAGCGCGATGGTCACCGTCAACGATGGTGGCCGCCCACTTCCCAAAGCACGCCTGAGCATTCAGGTGTTCGTGGGCAAAGATGGGCTGCCGCTCGATCCGAATACGCTTCCGAGTACGACCGATGTCAACGGCAGTGCCGTCATTCGCTTCACGCTCCCGCCTGGTGCGGAGTCTGCTGACACGCGCCTGTCAGTGACTGTTGGCGGTGAGTTCCCCGAGTCGATCGTTCGCAAAGTTCCCGTTGCCACGAAGCAACTCAACGTCGAATTTTTCCCCGAAGGCGGCGACCTCGTTGCGGGGTTACCGAACCGCGTCTACTTCCGCGCCACCACGAAACTCGGTCGCCCCGCGGACATCGTCGGCCACCTTCACGATGGTACGCGAAACGTCGCCGACTTGCAGACCATGACCGATGTCGATCAACCCGGTGCGAACCAGGGCCTCGGCGTATTTACATTCAGCCCCGAAGTGGGCAAGATTTACAGTGTCAAGCTCATGAAGCCGCAAGGTGTCAGTGCGGTGTCAGTCGATGAAAAGTCCTTGAAAGCCAAGCCCGATGGCACGCTGTTGCGAATCTCGCAAGGCGTCGTCGACGCCAACGATCCGATTCGCGTTGCGATTACATCGACGCGAAATCGCACGCTGTTCGTTGGGGCGTATACGCGGGGTATCGTCGTCGCGCAACAGCAAGTGAAGGCGATAGCGGGCCAACCCGTCGATCTGATACTGATGCCAGTGGCCGGTTCGCCGGGTGGTGTCACCCGTGTGACAGTCCTCGACGAATCCGATGCCACACCGCTTGCCGAACGGCTGATATTCCGCCGCCCGAAAACGCAATTGATCCTGAATTTCAAGGCAAACAGCGATCTGTACGCACCCGGCGAACGTGCCAAGCTGGATATCTCGGCGACGAACGAAACCGGTGCGGCCACGGCCGCGATTCTGTGGGCCGCCGTTATCAACGAGAGCGTCGCCACGATGGCCGACGACAAAACAGACCGCCTACTACCGACGTATTTCTTGCTGAATGGCGAAGTCCAGAAGCCCGAGTTGCTGGAACATTCGGACTTCTTTCTGACGTTGCATCCGAAGGCCGCCGTCGCGCTCGACTTGCTTCTCGGCACACAAGGCTGGCGGCGATTCGCCGAACAAACGGGGCGATTCCAAACGACGACCGAACCGGTCGATGCCGACAAATTCCGCGCTTCAAACGGCATGAAGTCGAGGTGGCTTCGCGGTGGCACACTCGCTGACGATCCGGTGTCAGTGCGTTACTTGCCTCAGTTCGACCCCGCCTCGAAAGCACTCGATGAAGCGACCGCGAATTACCGCAATGTGCTATTAGCAGCCGAGGAAGCCCGTAAGGTTTCCGTTGAACATCGGGCTGCGGTTGCCACCGAATTTGCCGCGAATTCCAGCCAACTCGCACACTATCGCGACGCGATCCATAGCCGCACGCCGTGGCTTGCGGGCGTACTCGCACTCATCGGCTTACTCGGCATCGTTCGCGGATCGCGTGCGATTCGCCTCGGCGGCTTTGCTTTTGTCGTGCTCGCGGTCGTTCTCATGGCGATGTACGCGAACACCCGTGGCGACATCGGTACTGCGACGATTATCGAGCCGAAACCGGTCGCCGTGCCCGAACCGATTCCGGAGCCAAACGATGGACGCTGGAGGCTCGAATCGGCGAGCAAAACGTCCACGCACACGCCGAAGCCATCGAACCGCATCGTCTCGAACGACGACCCGTTCGCACTCACGCGCGACACGATTCCCGCGAAGGGCGTTCGCTTCGCGAACGGTTTCACCGCCGACGAAGCGCTCGGCACGACGCGAGTCAACGCTGCTGGTGTCGAGAAGATTGTCCGCGGCGAACGCGCTGCGATCACACCGCCTGAATTCGATGCCGCCAAGCGCGTCGCCAAAGCACTGACGCGGTCGGGGACGTTCGTCGTTCGCGAATACGCACACGCGAAACCGGTCGCGCCAATTGGCGACGACACCCGCACCGATTTCACCGAGACGGTCTACTGGCACCCGATGCTGGTGCTGCCCGAAGATGGCAAAGGCCGCGTCGAGTTTCAGCTAAGCGATGCACTCAGCCCGTATCGCGTGCGGATCGCCGGGCACACGCTCGACGGTCGCCTCGGTTCGGTGACGGGCCTCATCGAAGTCCGCAAGCCGCTCGCCGTCGATATCAAATTGCCCTTGGAAATCAGTGCCACGGACCGTTTGGTCGTTCCCGTTTCCATCGCTAACGGCACGGCGACAGCCATGAATGTCAAGCTCACCGCATGGTCGGACCACTTGCCGATTCTGGCAGCGGAAGCCGAGCGGACGATCGCTGTCAACGCGATGTCAGCGGTGCGTGTGAACGTCTCACTCGAGCCGTCGATCACCAGCGGCACCGCCAAACTACGGCTCGCGGTGCAAGCGGGAACGCTCGGCGATTCGCTCGAACGAACGACGGCCATCGTCCCCGATGGCTTCCCCGTCGCGGGCACGACGAACGCGATACTCAAGCAAAACGCTAACGCGAAATTGTCGCTTCCCGCACAACTGGTTCCAGGTAGTTTGCGCGGCAAAATCACCGTCTACGCCAACGCGATGGCCGATGTGCAGTCGGGACTGAGCGGTTTGCTGCGCGAGCCGAACGGCTGCTTCGAGCAAACCTCGGCAGCGAATTATCCGAACGTGTTGGCGCTCGACACCCTACGCGAATCGGGCAAGACCGACCCCGCGATGGCCGACCGTGCGAAGGGTATGCTCGAGCGCGGTTACGCCAAACTCGTCAGTTTTGAAGTGCCGAAAGCGACCGATGGCCGCGAGGGGTTCGAGTGGTTCGGCAAGTCGCCCGCACACGAATCGCTGACGGCGTTCGGCCTCATGCAACTCGCCGATATGTCGCGCGTTTACCCCGTCGAACAGACGCTCATCGACCGCACGCGCGGGTTTCTATTGTCGCGCCGCGATGGCCGTGGCGGCTTCCAGCGCAGTGCGGATAATCACAGTTTCGGTGCCGTGCCGGAAGCGGTCGCGAATGCGTATATCGTCTGGGCGATCACCGAAGCCGACCGCATCGGCGGTAAGCCGACGCCACTCGAAATCGAGTTGACGGCCACCTTCGCCGAAGCGATGAAATCGAACGACCCGTACCGGCTCGCACTCGTCGCGAACGCGCTGTTGAACCGCAACGACCCGCGCGGCGACGTCGGACGCAAGGCGCTCGCGAGTTTGCAAAACGCAGACGGCGCACTACCCGCCGCCGAGACGACAATCACCCGTTCGAGCGGTATCGACCTCGTTACGGAGACGACTTCACTCGCCGCGTTGGCGTGGCTGAAACCACCGATGACATTCGCAGCAAATGCAGCGAACGCCACCGCGTGGCTGAACGCGAAACGAACGCCATTCGGCGCGTTCGGCGCGACGCAAGCGACCGTGTTGACGCTCAAAGCCCTTGTGGAAAAGGCACGATTGAAGAACGCGGCCCCCGAGAAAGGCGAACTCATCGTTCGCATCGCAGATCGAATCGTGGCAAAGCAGCGATTCGACACGGCGAGTAACGAACCGATTGCGGTCGAGTTCGCCGACGAGATTTTCGGCGAAAGTGCGAAGGAAATTCGCCTCGAAACCACCGCAACAGCGGCTTACCCGTTCAGCGTGGCGTGGACCGCGCGATCGCTGAAGCCCGAGACGTTTCTCGATTGTCCCGTCAAGCTGACTACGTCGCTGAGCCAGTTCGAAGCCACCGAGGGGCAGACCGTGCAATTGCGCGTGCGGGTGGAAAATGCGACCGCAACCGAGCAAGGAATGGCCATCGCGATCATCGGGATACCGGCGGGGCTGAAGCTACCCGCAGACATGAAACAACTGCGCGAGCAGCGCGGCATCGACTACTGGGAACAGCGTGGCCGCGAACTGATTCTCTACTGGCGCGGCCTGAAACCGAAGCAGATTATCGAGTTAAACTTCGACGCGATCGCCGACGTTCCCGGCGAATTTCGCGGCCCCGCGAGCCGCGCCTATTTGTACTACCAGCCCGAAAGCCAACACTGGCAAGACCCACTCGCGATCCGCATCGCGCCGTAATTCATGCCCCTTCTGGGGAATCGGGTGCGGTGTTGGGGTTGGGCGGTTGGTTGTAAACCGTCTCGGGGAAATGCTCGACGAGGTAACGCACGATCCGCTTTGCGGAGAGAATCCCCGATGGTCTGTCGCGATCGTCGACGACGGGCAGGTGGCGGTAGCCGCCGTTCTGCATTCGTTTCACGGCGGTGCGGATCGAGTCTTTTGGCTGCACCGTCACCGGGTCGCGCGTCATTACATCTTGCACCGGCACCGTGAGTATCTTCCCGGTGGCGAGAACGCGGGTGAGCAAATCGCGTTCGGTGAAGATGCCGACGAGCCGCCCGTCTTGCGTTACCAGTAAGCAACCGACGCCATCGCGGCGCATCGCTTCAATCGCATCGGACACGGGGCGATGTGCCTCGATCTCGCGCGGCGGCGTTGGGTTCAACCGCGACACGCTATCCACTTTTAAGTTTCGCGACAGTTCCATTTGCATCTCCGATGTGCTGCGGTTGAACGGATCGTACCTACCGACGTAACAGGAACTCTTTCGCGTTGACGAGTCCCCAGGCGATGTCTTCCCAGGCGCTTCGCTTGTCGGTTGCGGTCGAAACGGTCGCCAGCAATTTCGACTTCTCGATGTCGGTCGGGTAACGGCTAATGGCAGCGAGAAAGAGTTCTTCGAGGAGTTCGGCATCGGGTACGCCCTTCTTCAAGGCTTGGCCGATGCGGTTGTTCTCCGCTCGCAACATCCGGTTCACTTGCTCGCCGTTAATCATCTGGAAGACCTGTATGACGCCCGGTTCATCGCTGCGTTCGCATTCGCATGTGAGTAGGCGTTCCGGTTTGCCGAAGACTTTCAGGAAGCGCTCGCTCATCGTTGCCGACCCGCGACGGCCACCGCCACCTTGCAACATCGCGGGTAACGATCCGGCCCGCGTGCCGCTCGGGTAACCGCGAAACTCCGGGGCCACATCGAAGACGCGGCTCATCGCATCGAGCAGTGGCTCGGCTTCGAGCGGTTGAATGAGTGCGTGCGAAAAGTGCGATTCGTCGAATTCGTTCGAGTCGTTCGTTCGCGACGACAATTGATACGTCGCCGACATCATGATCTGCTTCACGAGGGGCTTCAAACGAAACCCGCCCGCGCGGAACTCCGTTGCCAGGTAGTCGAGCAGTTCGGGGTTCGATGCGGGGTTCGTCACCTTGAAGTCGTCGTTCGGATCGACGAGGCCACGGCCCATCAGGTGAAACCAGATGCGGTTTGCCTGCGCCTTCGCGAAGAACGGGTTGTCCGGCTTCGCAATCCACTCGGCCAACGCACCCAAGCGGTCCGCATCGCCCATCAAGTCCGGCGTGTCGGCACCCAGAAACTTCGGTGCGGCAGATTTACCGGTGAGCGGGTGAATCGTCTCGCCTTTGCGGTCGGCAAACACGATTTGCTCGCCGATGAACTCGTGTTTGTCGAGATCGTCTTTGCGGTCGTTCTTCAAAATCCGGTAATTGATTCGCGGGAAGAATGCGGCGAAGCGGAAGTATTCGTCTTGCGTCCAGACGTCGAACGGGTGGTTGTGGCAACGGGCGCAACTGATGCGCACGCCGAGGAAAACCTGGGCGACGCTCTCGGCGCGCTGGAGCGGGTCGCGGACGGCACGGAAGAAGTTCGTCGGCGGGTTTTCGTACGTGCTACCGCGTGCGGAGAGGATCTCTTTCGCGAATTCGTTCAACGGCAGATCGGCCTCGAAGCGGCTTTTCATCCAGCGATAGTAGACTTGTACGCCCTTGCGATCGAGCGATTTCTCTTCGTTGCGCAACAGGTCCGACCACTTCATCGCCCAGAACTCGGCAAACTCCTGCTTGCCCAAAAGATGATCGATGAGGGCTTCGCGTTTGTTCGAGTCGCGATTGGCAATGAACGCCCGCACGCCTTCCGGCGAAGGGGGTATGCCACACGCATCGAAGTACGCGCGGCGAATGAACGCCGCATCCGACGATAACTCCGATGGCTGCAACCGCAGTTCCTGCAGTTGTTGGGCAACGAGCGCATCGAGGCGTTGGCCGGTGCTCAGGATGGAAAGATTCGGCGACCCCGAATCGGCGATGAACGCGAGCCGCACGGCAACTTGTTGCGAAAGGTAGCGCACCAATACGACGGCTTCGCCATTCTTTTGCTTTACGATTTCGCCGTTCGGTTGCACGTTCACAACGCCGATGTTCGTCGTTTCGTACGCGGCCAGCGTTCGCACATCGCGCTGCGTGCCATCGGCGAAATGGGCCATTACCGTAAGTGCCACGCGGTCGGTCGGAGACACCAGCACGCGATGTTGCGGAGAGACTTCGAGCTTCGTTAATTTTGGCGAGATGTCGCCATCGAAGCTCGCGCCGGCGGCGATCCAGTTGCGGAGGATCGCATACTCGCTACTGCTTCGCCCGAAGCGCACGCCGCCTTCGTGCGAAGCCTGCCCACTCGCTTTCTTCAGGAGTAGGCTTTCGTCCGGGTGGGCCAAATCGATGCGGCGAGCGAGCATGTCGCGGGTGAGCGAAGTGTAATCGAACGCGGCGCTTTCGCCGCGAAGGCTGAGCCGGAAACCACCCTTGCCGTTGAAGTTCCCGTGGCACGCGCCGGCATTGCACCCCGTGCGGCTGAGTATCGCGGCGACTTCATTCGCGAACGACGCGGGTCGCTCCGCACGCACCTCACCGGCAACGAGTGCAATCGCGAGCGTAAAGAACACACGGAGAAGCGTCATCGCAAGTCGTCTCCGAGTTAGCACCTAAATTGAATTCACTGTCCCATCTGGGCAGCGATCCAAAACGAAAAACAAAACATTAACCGCAGAGTACGCAAAGAAGAAAAATCATGGGCTGAATACTGCATGAGTTCACGCAACCCATGTGCCATCCCGGTCAAATGGGACAGTGAATCCATTTCGTATCCTTACGGCCGTTTTTCCAGTGAGACGTACGCCGCGTCGGTTTTGCCGACGAAGATCTGACCGGGGCGGAAGATGCGGTTGCCCGATAGTTGCTCGAGCCAGTGCGCCAGCCAGCCTGCGGTGCGACCGATCGCGAAGATCGGCGTGAATACGTCGGTCGGAATCCCGAGCGATTGGTAAACGACACCCGAGTAGAAATCGACGTTCGGGTAGACGCCTTTGACGCCGTAAATTCCGGCGGTGATGCGTTCGAGTTCGAGTGCCGTTTCATAGTTTTTCGGGCGGCTCGTTTCGACGAACATGTTTTCGGCGAGTTCTTGCAGCACGGTGGCGCGTGGGTCTTTGACCTTGTACACGCGGTGGCCGAGGCCCATCACTTTGAACTTCGGATCTTTCGCGAGTTTGCCATCGAGCCACGATTTCACGTTCGCCGGGCTGCCGATTTCTTCGAGCATCAACAGGACTTCCTCGTTCGCCCCACCGTGTAACGCACCCGATAGCGAACCGACGGCGGCGGCGATCACCTGGTACGGCGAAGCGAGCGTCGATGCCGTCACGCGGGCCGTGAACGTGCTGGCGTTCATCTCGTGTTCGGCGTGCAAAATCAAACAGGCATCGAGTACCTTGCGCGTGGCGGGCGTCGGCTCTTTGCCGAACAGCATGTAATAAAAGTTCGCCGCGGTGTCGAGGTCCGCACGCGGTTCGAGAATCTCTTCGCCGCGGCGTACCCGTGCGAATGCGGCGACAACTGTCGGCATTGCCGCCAAAATCCGGCAGGTGGCGTCCCAGTTCTTCGCGGGGTCGTGTACGTGCCGACACGGATGGAACATGCCGAGCGCCGCCACCGAGGCTTGCAAGGCATCCATCGGGTGGCCCGTTGCGGGCATGCACTTGATGAGGTCTTTCAAACGGAAGTGGATCGCGCGGCGTTGTCGCATGTCGTGGTCGAAGTCCGCAAGTTGCTTCTGCGTCGGTAGCTCGCCTTTGAGTAGCAGCCACGCGGTTTCTTCAAAACGGCTTTCTTTCGCCAGAACATCGACGGGGAACCCGCGATATTCGAGCCGCGATTTTTTGCCGTCGATGAAGCTGATCGCGGACTTCGCGGCCGGAACGTCTTCCAGACCGGGACGGAATTCGATTTCGCTCATGAATGATCTCGGCGAGTGGCTGTGGGTGATTCAAGGCTTTATAGGATTGAATGGCGAACGCGACAGTCACCCGCGCGGTTTCGTCGAACGCGGCCGATTAACGAACCCCAATTCGGAGGATCACCTTGCCGTTTTTTGCCGGTTTCGCCGCGTGGGCGACGGCCTTTGCCACGTCTTCCAGTGCGTAAGTGGCTGCGACATCGGTGGCCACAACGCCATCGCGATAGAGTTCGCGGACTTCGCGGAACGTACGCAGCATTCGCGGGATCGATTGATTCTTCGCCCACTCGCCGAGCCAGAATCCTTCGATGCTTCGCGCTCCCGCTATCAGGAAGCGCGGCTCGACGGTCAGCGGTTGCCCCGAAAGCGTGCCGAAGGAAATGGCACGCCCACCGTGCGCGAGCGACGCAATCGCATCGCTACCCGTTTGGCCGCCGACGGGGTCGATGGCATACTTCACGCCGCTGCCGCCCGTAATTTCCTTCACTCGGTCCGGTAACGAACCTTCGGATTCCACGAGCGTGAATTCGGCACCGTGCCCGCTCAGTTCCGCAACCTGTTCGCGCCTACGAACGATGTTGATGCAGCGAATGCCACGGCGGTGCGCGAGGCGGACGATCATGATTCCGAGCGCACTTCCCGCAGCCGACTGTAGCAGCCATTCGCCGCGCGGCACCTTCAAAACGTGATCGATCAGCGCGATGGCCGTGACGGGGTTCACAAAGAACGAGGCGGCGGCTTCGTCGGTAATATCGTCGGGTACGGGGATGACTTTGCGTGCGGCCGTCACGGTGTACTCGGCCCAGTTGCCGATGCGGTCGTTGATGACCGCGACGCGTTTCCCCTTGCGCAACCAGCCCAACAACCCGCCGCCGGTTTTCTCGACGATACCCACGCCTTCAAACCCCGGCGTCGCTGGAAAACGCGGCGCGATGCCATACTGACCCTGGATGTACATGAGGTCCGACGGGTTGATCGGGCTGGCGAGCATACGCACCAGCACCTCGCCCCGCCCCGGCGTAGGTACGGGTAAATCGCGCACGTTCAGAACATCAGCAGGCGAGCCGCACCGATCGAAAACAACCGCACGCATTCATCACCTGAATTTTGAGTGTGCCGCATTGTGGCAGAGTTGTTGTACGAAGGGCCGACCAATCACGAACTGACGACGCGATTGCGTCCGGCGTTTTTGGCTTTGTATAAATTGACATCGGCCCGCTTGAGAAGTTTGGCGGGCGTGAGTTCGTCCTCGCCACCAATTGTCGTCGAAACGCCAATGCTGACCGTGAGGTTGAGCACGATCCCATCGTTTCGGAACGGTTGATTGTTGATGGCGACCCGTACCCGTTCGGCGGCGGCACTCGCTTCATTACTGTTAGTTTCGACGAGAACCATTGCGAATTCTTCGCCGCCATACCGTGCGAACAAATCTTCGCGGCGAACGAACGATTTCAAACGATGGCTGAGTTCGCGCAACACGCTGTCACCGCAAAGGTGCCCGTGTTGGTCGTTCACCTGCTTAAAGCGATCGAGGTCGAGCATGAGCACGGAAAGCGGGCGTTCGTGGCGGATCGAACGTGCCAATTCGCGATCCAAGAAATCGATGAGAAAACGATGGTTGTTGATGTTCGTCAAACCATCGGTGATCGTGAGCCGATAAATTTCTTCGTGGTAGTCCGCTTCGATGTTCCCGCCCGTGAGGAACTTGTAAATGCAGTTGCCTACCCGCAAGAAGTTTCCATCCCGCAAGGCGGTTGGGGTCGTGACTTGATGATCGTTGACGAAAGTGCCGTTCGTGCTGCCGAGGTCGAGTACGAGGTATCCGTCGCTGTCCGGTTCGATCACCGCATGGCGGCGCGACACGGAGTTATCGTGAATGCGGATGTCGTTATCGTCGCCGCGACCCAACCGGAGGGAGTCCATGCCGAGCGGGTAACGTCGACCGATCGACTGATTCGTCGGGTAAATGTGAACGAGACAATTCGCGCTATCCCCCGATAGCAGCAACTGCTTTCGCGAAGTAACCAGCGTTTCGAGACTGCGTTCGGACATCTTGCGCGTCTGCTAAAAATTCGTGTAATCGAAACCCAACTGACGTTTAATAGCACCTATCAGAGAGGAAAGATGGGAACGACGTTACGATTCCGTCGAACGTCAGTTGTGCGGAGTCAACAATCGTTGTGCGAGTTGAAAATTATGCCGGTGCAAATAGAAGCCTGAAAGATGCGGCGCTCGCAATCGTGGAATTGCATCAGTTGGCATGTTTCATATGCTGATCGCAGTTTTGCCGTAAAGTGCCACCGAAACTTTGATTCTGGCGTGGATTCAAACGACCGAAATCGGACGTAAGTCGTTGGTGTGTTAGGTTGATTCCGAAATCGGGAATGATTCCAGGGAAGGGTGGGTGGGTAAGTGGTGGAATCATTCTCACTGCTACCCAAAATCGCCGCGATTAGAACTATGCCACAACCTATGGAATGCCGCGCACGATCGGCGGGCCGATCATCTGCGTGATGCGGATCGGCAGGCGTTGCCACATGCGGATCATCTTTTGGTAGCGCGGGTTCTCGGGGCGCATTTCGCCGAGTGATGCCCCCGACCGTAGATAGTATTGCCACGTCGCGGGGTGCATTTCGGCTCCCCACTGTTTTTTGAACTTGAACGTCGGGCCGTCGAGCGTCGATCGCCCGAAATCGAACACGCTTTGGCCGCGTTCCACGGCCCGATCGAGGAGGTGGCGGTACATGAGCATGTTCGCGCAGGTCGCATTGAATTCGCGCAGAGAGGATGCCGTGGGAACTTCGGTGATGCCGCGACCGTGCATGAGCATGGCGGTAGAAACCGGCTGCTCGCCCGCACTCACGAGGCAGATTTCTGCCTGGCCAGGGAAGGTCCGAAGCATCTCGCGGAAGAAATCGCGATGGTACAACGGCGTACCCAGGTCGCGCATGTTCTGGCTCATCACCGCATAGTATTTGCCCAGAAGTTCCTCGCCGCCCCACGTCACGGTCAAGTCGCTCTTTTCACCCTTGCGGACCTGGTTGCGGACCTTCGTATCGAGCTTCTTCCAGAGTAAATCGGTCGTCTTCGGCAGGGCCAACCGCATGTGGACTTTCGTCGTCATCTTGCCGTTGAGTTCGGGGTGTTCGATCGGCGCTTCGTGGCGAAGTTCGAGGTGCCGGACGTTGAGTTCGTCGGCGAGTTCGACGGCGCGATCGATCAGCAACATCTGCACATCGGGCGAATCGGCGACGACGCCATTGCTGTTGAGGTAGGGCAAACTGACGAGGAATCGGCCGAACAAAATGCTGTTGACATAAGCGAGCGGCAGGTAACCACACGTGCGGCCTTCGGCTGTCGCCTCAACCGCAAACACGTCGTGCTGGAGGCCGTTATGCAAAACCATCAGCCAGTTCGGATCGGCACCGAGCGCCGTATTCGCACGGTGCGTGGCAAACTCGGCAAGAGAAGGCAGGCGACTCCGCAACGAAGACGCGGTATGGACGGCAACGGAAATTGCGGCTTCGGCGTGCGGGCTATGCAGGCGAATCATCGTGTTTCCACGGGCGTGTTGATGGTTCATCTTCGTCAAGATAGGACGGAAATTGGGTGCGTGCCAACGGTCGGCATTCGCACGATGGTCGTGCTCGTTTCGGATAGCTCGGCATCCATCGCCGATTGCCACTGCCATTGCCGCGCGAGGCCCGCATCGAGCCGCGTTTTCGGCTGCCAGCCGATGTGGCTGCGGATCTTCTGCAACTCCGCGAACGTCTGACGCTGATCGCCGAGGAGTGCCGGTTTGTGGACGACTTCGACCGTGCGCCCGGAAAGTGCTTCGAGCTTGCGGATCACTTCGAGAACGGTTGCCGATTCGCCACCGCCGACGTTGTAAATTTCGCCGACGGGGGCATCGCTGGCGGCAATCGTCGCGTCGATGCAATCGCCGACGTACGTATTGCCACGAACCTGTAGGCCATCCCCGAAAATTTCGATTTGCTCGCCGCGCAAGATCGCGCGGATGAACGTGCTGAAGGCCATATCGGGGCGTTGGCGTGGCCCATAGACGCTGAAGTAACGGAGTGTAACGAGCGGGATTCCGAACGCCTCGGCGTAGGCTTGCGCGAGATGTTCCGCCGCGAGTTTCGTGACGCCGTACGGCGAGATCGGCCGAGGCTGCGACGATTCGTTCCCGAGCGCGAGTTTGCCGTAAACGCTCGATGTCGAAGCCAGCACGAAACGACGCAGTTGCCCCGATGCACGTCGTACGGCTTCGAGTAACCGTTGCGTGGCCTGCACGTTGCACGTCCAGTAGCTGTCGAAATCAGTCCAGCTTTTTTGCATTCCGGGTAGTGCGGCAATGTGGAACACCACGTCGGCTTCTTCGACGATGGCGTCGAGCGGATCGGTACGTAAGTCCGCGGAGGAAAAGTGATACCGCGGGTGTGCGAGTACCACCGCCTGATTGTGCGACTTCAGCACTGGGGAATAGTAAGGCGTGAAGCAATCGACGCCGACGACGATGTGCCCGCGCCGCAACAACTCTTCGCAGAGGTGCGAGCCGATGAACCCCGCCGCACCCGTAACAACGCAACGCATGATCGTCTTCCTTACGAACACGAGCGGCTGAGCATCCGGTCGTAAATTGCCGAGAGTTTTTGCATCCGAGCCGGGAAGCTGAACCGCGACTCGATCGACCGTCGACCGGCCACGCGGTACTGTTCTCGCAAGTCGGGGCGTACTGCGAGTTCGAGTAATGCAGCCGTCATTCCGGGCAGATCACCCGGTGCAACCAGCGTGCCATTGCTGCCACTATCGATGACGCGCGGGATGCCGTTGATCCGCGTTGCCACCGATGGCACTTCGAGCGCCATCGCTTCGAGAAGCACGTTCGGCAAGCCTTCGCGCAGACTGCTGAGTGCGAAGACATCCATTGCTTCGTAGTAGGTACGAACATCGGACTGCCAGCCGGCGAGCGTGATGTATGGCCGTACGTGGAGTTCATCGGCGAGCGCTTCGAGCCGCTTGCGGTCGCCACCTTCGCCGACGATCACCAGCCGCGCATCGCGGCCAGTTTGGCGCAGGGTGTGTACCGAGCGAATCAGCACGTCGAACGCTTTCTCTTCGGCGAGCCGTCCGACTGCGCCGATCACGAAGGAATCGACGGGCAGCCCGAGTTTCGTCTTCGCTTCCGCAGTCGTCAGCGAACGGCGGTAGTCATCGGCATCGATCGCGTTTTCGAGCAGCACGCACTTCGAGGCCGAGACGCCGATACTCCGGCATTCGCGGTAGAGATCTTCCGAAACGCAGATGACTTTCTCGTAACGGGGCAGGCAGAATTTATCGATGCGGTAGTACAACGGCGTGCGGGCAGTTTGGTGAACCCAGCCGTGAACGGTCGTGACGAGCCGCATCTTCCAGAAGCGATTGAGCAAGAGGCCGAGCGCGTTGGTTTTGTAGTCGTGACCGTGCCAGATCGCGACGTTTTCCCGCTTGCAAACATCGAGCAAACCGCGAACGACTTTCCAGTCCCACGGCCCGCGATCCGGGATCGAGATCAGCGGCGCGCCGTACTTTTCCGCCTTGGTGACAATGTCCACGTACCCCGGATCGCCGGGTGGGTAGAGGTAGCCGCACAGCATCTTGTAGCCAAGCGGTTCGAGGAATCGCGGCGAATTCAGAATGGTTTTGTCCGGGCCGCCACCGGAACCGGTGACGACGCGCGTATCGAAGACGACTGGCGGTGCAGCCCGTCGTCCGGTTCGCACGCGCGGCGCGTTCGATACTTGCATCGTCGATGTCATCGGTCGAAATCTCAGTTGGCTAAGGAGAGCGCGGGGTGCAGGCTTGCGGCGGCCTGAATGCGATCCGTCAGCGGTTTCAGGCAGGTTTCCCAATGGTGGTGTTCTTCGACGAACTGCCGGCCCGCCAACCCGAGTTCGCGTCGCCGTGCGGGGTTGTCGAACAAACCGGAAACGGCTTCGACCCACTCGTGGGCACTTTCGGCAGACAGCAGATGCGTACCCGGCACGGTTTTCAGTGCCGCGAGCGCGGGAGGGGCGACGACGGTAGCCTTTGCCATCGCGAGTGCTTCGAGCACCTTGTTTTGCAAGCCGCGCGAGAGTCGCATCGGCACGATCGCAACGGCGGCGGCGGCGAGGTGCGGGCGAACATCGGGTACTTGGCCGACGAGCCGAATGCCGGGCCGCGAAGCGAGGGCTTGCACCGCCGCTGTCGGTTTGCGGCCGATCAGCCAATACTCCGCATCGGGGTGTTTCGCACGCAACTGCGGCCAGACTTCGTCCGCAAACCAGATCGCCGCATCGACGTTCGGCAGATAATCGAGCGCGCCGACAAACGCACACGCGCGTTGCGTCAGCACATCGCTCGGTTGGAAATATTCGAGATCGACGCCATTCGTCGCAACCGTAGCGGCACCGGCACCGGCGACGGTATCGAACAAATCCGCTTCCGCGCGGCTGACGAGCGTGGCGGCCTCCGCCCACTTCGGCAAGTCCGCCTCGACGCTTCGCACTCGCGCACCTTCCCAGCGATACAGCCACGACTTCGGGCAACTGGTCGTGGCGGCGAAGTCGCACCATTTCTGGCTGTCGAGATCGACGACATCGACGAACGCGGGCACTTTGGCAAAGGTTGGCGTCCGCAAGTACGGCACGAGGCTCGACGCGGAGATGATGGCTGCGCCGTACGGTTTCTCGCGGTGCCAGCCTTGCACGATGCGCTGCAATTCGGACGACCAGAACGCGCCTTCGGACAAACTCCGACCGCATGCGAGTGATCGTCCCGCTTGGGCGAGTCGGCCAAATCGGCTCATGGGGACGATCGACACGCGATCGCAAAGTTCGCCTAGTGTCGTGCGGGTGTCATCGCTGACCGGCTCATCGGCGAGGCAGGCGAGATCAACGGCTTGGTGGCGTGCCAGTTGCCGCAGCAGGTGGAAATTGCGTATCCGGTCGCCTTTGTCGGGCGGAAAAGGGACGCGGTGCGTGATGTAAAGTACGCGAGAAGACATAGCACTCTCTGGCCAGTGGGTGAGACTGGCTGCAATCGCTGGAAACGAGAATTACGCTGGCAACAGCGTCGTGACGGCTTGGGACTGTGGCGTCGTCACATGACGGAGGAACACTTCGCCGACGACATCCCGGCGCGGCAACAGGAACAGCCTGCGGAGCCACGTGGGGCCGCAACCGGCCGCCTTCATAAGCGTGGCGACGATGATCCGCATATCGAACCAGAAACTCGAATTTTCGATGTAATACAGATCGTAAACGACCTTACGCCGAACGCTGAGGAGGTCCGAATCGGCGGGCAGCTGAATCTGCGATAATCCCGTGACACCGGGTTTCACGAGCAAGCGGTGCGGGTAGCCGGGGACTTCGTCGTTGAGCTTCTTGAGTGAGATCATCTCGGGGCGTTCCGGTCGCGGCCCGACGAGGCTCATATCGCCCATCAGCACGTTGAAAATCTGCGGGAGTTCGTCGAGGTGCGTCTTGCGTAACAGGTTCCCGACCCGCGTGATTCGCGTGTCGTTTTTCTGCGACCACGCCGGCCCGCCGCTGATTTTCTCGACGTTGTAAGTCATCGTTCGCAGTTTCAAAATCTTGTACGGCTTGCCGCCGCGCCCAAGCCGCGTTTGGTTGTAGAAACCGGGGCCAGCCGACGACAAGCGTACTAGGGCATACGCGAAGCCAATCAGGAGTAATGCGAACGGCAATATGGCGACGGCGATCAAATAATCGACAACGGACTTCGAAGCCGCATACCACGAGTTGTCGGGTACGACTTCCACGACGAATGTGGGTGGCAGACTATCGATTTCCGGCCAAAACGTGCCACACGTTTTCGGTAGTATCGGATTGTCCGATGTGCTCGTACTATTATGGGACATTGCCACATTGGCCTCAAGGGTGCGTATCATTGGGGGCGAACCACCGACCTTCAGCGTCGAACTCACTTGCCAGCAATTGCTTTCCGAACCGCAGGTAAAAACTCCACAAAAAACTGTTCGGTCGTATCGTTCGTCTTCTGGGCATTGTCCAGTGCGACGAGCCGCCGCGTGGCGTACATCTTGTAAAGGATCGGTTGCCCGACGAACTCCGTGCGGGCTTCTTCGGCCGCCACCCAGACACCGTCGAGCGTCCACGCCCAGTTCACTTGCAGAGATACCGCCGGGAAGGTATCCGTGTCGAAGCGGGCCGACCAATAACTCGATTCTTTCGCGGTCGTCGGGTCGAGCATCTCTCGCCTCAGTCGTTGACCGACGGGACGGTAACCGGCACCGTCGTAGCAGCGTTCGGGGTCGTGCGCCCCGATCTCTCGCGAATCGCCTGCGAGAATCAGCACGGAGATCGCTTCACCCGTTTTCGCGTTTCGGTACACGCGATGGATGTGCGCGATCGCCTGCGTTTGCTTCAGTTGCTTCGCATCGTATTCGACATCCTCGCCTTCCCAGTCTTTCCCGGCCAGTGGGATCGCACTGAGTTTGGCTTGAACGACTTCGGCCACGGCGGCATCGGTTCTTCCCCACGTCTGGGATGCTTGGAACACCCCTGCTGCGAGCAACACGACCGCGGCAATTGCCACGACAACAAACTTCATGAACGAACCTCTCATACGTTCCAATCTCGGCGATATTAGGTGGCAGTGAATGATTCCACCACTTACCCACCCACCCATCCCTGGAATCATTCCCGATTTCGGAATCAACCTAACACACCAACGACTTACGTCCGAAATGGTGTGTCTGGAACCACGCGGGAACCAGCCCGAAATCGTTACGCCGGTAATTGTTTGACGTAGTTATAACCGTAAGCATGAATGTCGGTCTTAACGCCGTTGACCACCGCACCGAGTAGCGGAATGTTCAGTTGGCTCAATCGTTCAGAGGCATTCAGAACCTTCGGCAGTTGGCTGATGTCTTGCAGCACCGAGATCAGCACGCCATCGACGTGCTGACCGATCAGCAGCGCATCGGCCACCGGAAGAACGGGGCACGAATCGACGACGATGAAGTCGAACTGACCGCGAAGCCGGTTGAACAGCGTTTCGAGCGGGTGGCCCTGTGCCAACGCCGCCACGACACGGTTCGAACATTGTCCGGCCGCAATCAGCCAAAGGTTCGGCACGGTCGTCGGTTGCACCGCATCGCTCACGTCGACTTCGGACAGCAGAATTTCCGAACAGCCCGGCGTCAGCGGCACGTCGAACAGGCGGTGCATCGACGGGTTGCGGAGGTCGCAATCGAGGATCAGCGTACGAAGTCCGGCGGTCGCCATGCTCGTGGCCAGTTGGCTCGAAAGCGACGTCTTGCCTTCGCCCTGCATCGCGCTCGTCACCATAATCACTTGCATCGACTGCGTCTTCGCCGTGTGGAGAAGCATCGTTCGCGTCGAGTTGACCGACTCGTTGAGAATGAATCGCCAGTTCTGGTTCTGGTCGGCTTCGCCCGCTTTCAGGCTCGCCCGACTTGGGAAAGCAGGAATCGTGCCGATGATTCGCAAACCGAGTTCGTTGACGACTTGATCGACGCTATCGACGCGGCGGTTCCGCCATTCGAGGAAGGCAACGAGCGTCAGAACGCCGAAGAATGCAATCACGCCGGTGGCCGCACTCAACATAAACTTTTGTTTCACGTTGTAGTTCATGACGATAGCTGGGTCTTCGCGAACCTTGACGCGACCTTCCGTGTTCTTCGAGAACAACGTGAGTTCGAGAATCTGCTTGGTGATGTTCGCTTGTTGTTCCTTGAGCGGCTTGAGGTCTTCGGCCGTTCTCGCCGCTTTCGCACCGTGCTTCGTGACGATCGTGAGTCGTTCTTGCTCTTCAATGAGCGCGATCTTTTTGATCTTTATGGATTCTTCCGCGATTACGAGTTCTCTCTTGGCAATCGCGGATTCTTTCTCCTCGGCGGCAACCGTTTCGGATCGATATCGCTTCTCAATTTCGACGCGCTTCTCCGTTTTCGATTCCGTGCTGGCAACCTGAAGTTTCTTGATGTTCTCTTCGTAACGCTTGAGCGACGGATGATTCGGTTCGGTGATTCGCCGTTTCGCTTCTTCGTAGGCTTTGCGCTCTAGGCTCAAATCGGACAGAATCGCCCTGTAATTCAGGTCTTTCGAGAGTTCCGTGTCGAGGAGTTCGTCCGACAGCGGTTTATTTCTCACCCCCTCGATCGCATCGTTCGATGCGCGCATACGACTCTTATAGTCGTTGATTTTATTTTCTAGAACGCTGATTTCGGCGTGGAGGGCACCGACACGAGTCGTTAGTAACGTCATCAGCGGGCCGATTTGAGTGTGTTCCGTCGGCACTCCATTCTGGCTTTGCGTGTCGAGGCTAGCTTCTTCGGATTCGATTCGCTTTCGCAGTTCATCCTTGAGTAATTTCAGATCGTCCAGTTTCTTTTTGCGATCTTGCTGTAACCCGGAACTCGATTCGCTCACGTACTCTTTGATCAACGACTCGAGAATGACCTTGAGTTGATCGGGGTTATCTCCGTTCATCCCGACCGACATCAGGTCAGGCGTTGGCCAGCGAAGCACGATCAAATCTTGGATGACCTTCACAGGATCTTCCGAATTCGCAATCATTGCAAAATTAGCCACATCTGGGTTCGCCACGACGCGCTTGATAATCATCCGCGTCATTACGATCGCTTCTTGATTCTTCTTGAAGTTGTCGAAGTTCTCTTCATACGTGCCCTGACCGCTGTTCGCGCCCGTCCGCAATGGCAGAATCTCGACGACGGCTTTCACTTGGTGTTTGCCAGTCGGCGAGGAGATCCAGAGTGCGGCGGCGGCGGCGAGCGCCACGAGTAAACCGAGGAAGCTCGCGAGTACCCAACGCCGTTTCAAAGCGTTGAGCAAGCCCATGAGCGTGGGGACGGTCCGCGCTGGTGGCGGGATCGCCGTGCCATGCGACGGGGCGTTGTATGGACCCGTCGGCACGTTGTAGACCGGCGGGGAGTACGGCGCAAGCGGATTACCGGAGTTCATATCGTATTCTTGAGGACGGCGCATTCTGTTAGCTCCCAGCAGACCGTACGAGGATTCCAAACATTCCGTGACGGATAGCGGGGATCTACGGTAGTCATCGCTACCGTTCGGAGAACGGAGCTTGACATCGCGGACGAACCCGTCACCGCATCTTCTATGCCGCACGAAACCAACAGGGCGACACGAGTGAAAACCTTTTGCCCATCACCCCGAAGTGAAAATCTAGTTCACCGTATTGCATAAGGTAAACGATTCTCGGAAAGTTTTTATCGCGGGCCGCGTTTTCATACCGAGGCTTTGACTTTCATCCAGTTTGTCAACTTTGCGAAGCAATTGTAAACGGGTGCGCCAGTTAGGCATAGTTTACGAACTATTGCTGATTATGCGGTTCGTCTCGTAATTCCTGTCGAATGGGTTGCGATCATATTTTAGCGAATTCCGGTGGTATCGACAGAGTTGGGAAGTTTCGTTGTACCGGTTAGCCGGAAATGACGATGGATTAGGCTAGTTGGGTTCAATGGCGTCGGGCGGTATCGCGCGGCAGAACCTGGCAAATTTTCTCGCTTTCGTCACGGTTTAGGAGGAACTGGCATGTTCCGCGCCCGCATCGCGACTCGCTTGTTGTTCGCTGCTCTCGGGGTCGCCATTGGTTTGGCCGGCGTCGGATGCCACTCGGGTCAGACCTACGTCGAGCCGATCCCCGATCTTCAGTTGCCCAAGGAGCTGAACAAGGTTTCGCTCCCGACGTATACCGTCGAATCGCCAGACATCCTCCTCATCGACGCCATCCGCGTCATTCCGCTGCCACCCTACCGTGTGCAGCCGTTGGATGTCTTGTTCTTGAACAGTCCGAATGCCCTCGAACGCGATCCGATCCAGGGACTCTACCCGGTCGATCCCGATGGTACGGTCAATTTAGGAATTGCTTACGGTGGTTCGTTTAAGGTCGTTGACATGACGACAGTGGAAATCGAAAAACGATTGACTGCATTCCTTCTCAAACAGGTCAATAATATTTCAGTTTCAGTCTCGCTGGCTCAATCGCGTGGCGGCCAGCAAATCTCCGGCCAGCACCTCGTGCGGCCCGATGGTACCGTCGGCATGGGCATCTACGGCAGCGTCTACGTTGCGGGTATGAGCCTCAACCAGGCGAAAGCGGCGATCGAACAGCACCTGTCGCGTTACCTGTTCAAGCCCGAAATCAGCATCGATGTCTTCGCGTTCAACAGCAAGTGGTACTACGTCATTACCGACTTCGCCGGTAGCGGCGAGCAAGTGGCCCGGTTGCCTTGCACCGGTAACGAGATGGTACTCGATGCCATCGCCCAGATCGGCGGCCTCTCTGCGGTCTCTTCAAAGAAGATCTGGATCGCTCGCCCCGCACCAGCCGGGACGCAAGACCAGATTCTCCCCGTCGATTGGAAGGGTATCACTCGCCGCGGCCAGACGCGAACCAACTATCAGGTTCTCCCCGGCGACCGCGTGTTCGTGATGTCGCAACCGCTTACGAAGTTCGACACCTACTTCGGTCGCGTGTTAGCACCCGCCGAACGAGCCTTCGGGTTCACGCTCCTCGGAGCCTCGACCATCCAGTCTGTGAACGGCCAGAACTTCGGCACCGGCACGGGTACCGGACGATAGTCTGACGGTAATAACGAAGATAACCTCCGCAACATCGAGTTTGCGAAAATAACGACGGCGGGTGACTCCATCAGGGGGTTGCCCGCCGTCGATTCATTTTGTTAGTCGCAGTCACGTGGCCAGGAATGGCCCAGTTGACGGGCACGATGTTTGCGTTAGCATAAAAGATTGTCCGCAACATCGGCGCATCGTACTCGAAGGAGCATAATTATGCGACAGTTAGGAATTACCACACTCGCGATGGTGGCGTTTTTCAGCTTGTCGTCACTTCAAATCGCTAACGCGCAGCCCCAACCGGGCGTTGGCCCCACTCGCTCGCCGAGTTTTAGCCCGTACCTAAACCTGCTCCGAAACAACAACGGCGGCGGTGGCAATGCCGTCACGAATTACTACGGGATCATCCGCCCTCAGCAGCAACTGCAACAGCAATCGGGAATGCTGCAACAGCAGCTTTCGACGCAAAATCAATCGATTCAGGGCCTCAGCAACGGCAATGGCGATAACACCGTCGGCCCGATCACCGGCAACGGTGCGTCGTTCGGCTTCTATTCGCACTACTTCAACAACTTCTCAGCGGGCGGCGGCGGTAGCGGTGGTAATCGGTCGGGCGGCGGCTTCGGATCATCCGGCGGTCGAAGCGGCATGGGCAACAATGGCATCGGCGGTGGCAACATCGGTCAAGGCCCCCGTCAAAACTTCGGCAACGCGGGCGGTGGTGGTCGCGGTCGCCGGTAAAAAACACTCTCTGCACTTTATTTTGGAAAGGATTCTCCAATGCGTCCGTTGTTGTCTCTTCATCGAGTGGCTCTTGCGACACTCGCAGTAATGGCTGCGAGTTCGACTCCTGCCGTTGCAGACGAAATTCCCACGCTGTTCGGCCACAAGACGAAATCCGTGCCGCCGAAAATCTATCCCGTACTCGAGAACCGCTACATCAAGCAGTTCACCGGGCCGACGATCTCGCCGTGTGGCCCTTGCTTCGGGTTCCACAAAACGCAGTGGCGATCCTGGGCCGATGCGTGCGGTGAACCGCACGAGGCCGCCCCAACGCGAATAACGATTTCGACCCCAGAAGAGGCTCCCGCGCCAACGGATGCCGACAAAAAAGATGACAAGAACGGAAACGGCGAAAAGAAGGACGACAAAAAGACCGAAGAAAAGAAGCCCGTAGAGAAGAATTCACTTCGGTCACCGCCTCCGGCGCTCTTGATTCCGAAAGTCGATACCGCAAAGAACGACATCGTAATTCCCGTCCCGAAAGCGACGATTCCAATCAGCATACCCGTGCTGAACAACATCCAAATCGTCGCGCCCAGTACGCTCACCGTACCGGAAGTGAAACTGCTCGTAATTCCCACGCTGCCTACCGTTCAAGTGAAGTAGTTTCCTCACTCTCCAGCAGAAATCTTCCACCTCGTCGCAACGGTACCATTACGGTGCTAAGTTGCAACTGGTGGGAGATTTCTCTGTTTGTCGAGGTATTGTCGATGTCCGATTTGTATGTCGTTACGGGTGGCGCTGGCTTCATCGGCTCGCACGTCGTCGAAGAACTGACGCGAATGGGCCGACGAGTTCGCGTGTTCGATAACTTCAGTACGGGACTGGAAGAAAACCTCGCGCATCTGTCGCCGATGCCGGAGATAATCCGCGGCTCGTTGACCGAACGGGACGATGTCGAACGGGCCTTGGCGGGTGCGAGTGTCGTTTATCATCTGGGTGCGATGGCATCGGTGGCGAAGAGCATCGAAGATCCGCTTGGCTGCCATGCGGTCTGTGCGACGGGAACGCTGAACGTGCTGGTGGCCGCTCGGAAAGCCGGCGTTCGCCGAATCGTCTATGCCGCTAGTTCGAGCGCGTACGGCTCCGCCTCGGACCCCGATGGCCAAGACGAAGATACGCCACTTTGCGCGTTGTCGCCGTACGCGGCCGCAAAACTCACGGGCGAACTGTACCTGCAAGCGTTTGCGGCCACGTACGGCATCGAAACCGTACGCCTGCGCTTCTTCAATATCTTCGGACCGCGCCAACGTGCCGATAGCCCTTATTCGGGCGTAATCGCGATTTTCGTAGGCATGATGACAGCGGGCCGCGTGCCGGTCGTTCATGGCGACGGCGGTCAATCTCGAGACTTTACCTATGTGGTCGATGCGGTGCAAGCCGTCGTGAAAGCGGGCGATGTCCCTGGTGTTTCTGGGCGAGTGTTCAACGTCGGCGTTGGCGGAAGTATCTCCGTCCTCGACTTAATCGACTCGTTAAATTCGCTACTCGGTACGCATGTGAAACCGACATTCGCACCATCCCGATTGGGCGACGTACGCTTCTCGCGCGCGAAAATCGCCCGTATCCGCGAAGCGCTGAACTACAGCCCCCGCGTGACATTCCACGAAGGTTTACGCCGAACGCTCGAATGGTATCAGCTGAGCGCGAAATAAAATCGACGTAAGTCGCAATTGCGAGCGCTCAAAAACCGATTTTTCGGGTGTTTTTCGGTCTCAAAACGACACTTTTTGATCGCCAATCGCCGATCCGTTTCGAGGGGTTTTGCGGTATCCTGCAATCTTGTCGCGGTTTGCGTCGAGGCTCTCGATTTCGCATCAGCCGAAACGACTGGTCAAAAATCGACCGGATGCGACCGAAAATCGACCAACATTGACCGAAAATCGACCGGACGCGACAATTCCGTGTCATTTCGCGACACTTTTGCGTCACTCCGTGCACGTCGCGAATTTCGACTTACGTCGGATCGCCTCGGATTTTTTGACTTCGCGCAATCGTCTAGGCGACGGATTTTCCGACGCTTTCACTCCCGAAAAAAATCTCCGATTAT
>JAYVQG010000405.1:0-13531 GCA_043757025.1 Limnoglobus sp. | reverse complement strand
ACCGAAGCCGCACTGCGAACCTACATCACCACCGGCCAACTCCCGCCCCTACCCCAAGCCACAACTTCCGCAGGCTGAAGCGTTACCTTTCACCGACGTGCGTGCGGAAACCCGCCACGGCAGAATCCTTTCTTCCGGCTACGGACCTTGCAACACTTTCCCGAATCTGGCGAAATCAACGCACCACTAACCGGAGGATTCGCCATGACCAACGCCGACATCGTCCAACAACTGCGAACTTACGCCAACGAACTGACGCAATCGCACACCAATCTGTACCGGGTGCGGGCATTCCGTCAAGCGGTAACGGCGGTGATGGCACTCGACTGCGAAATCGTCGAACTGGTAAACCGCGCCGGGCCGAAGAGCCTGAAAGCGATCCCCGGCATCGGCGACAGCCTCGCCGAGACGATCGCCGCCTTCGCAATAACGGGCGTGTGGCAGCCACGCACGCTCACTCGTGGCGCTCATTAATTTCCATTTACGCAACGCTTGCTCGACGCTTACAAAACTGGTAATCTACGGGTCTGCCGGTTTTCCCGTCCGAGACTTTTCGAGCATCGTCAATGCAACCAATCTGCCGTGGCCCGAGTCGCCGTGAGATTCTCCGAGCTGGCAGTCTCGCTCCGTTGGGGCTGGGATTGTCCTCGCAGTTGGCGTCGGCTGCGTCCCCTTCGGCGAAGGTGGCGAAAGCCAAATCGGTGATTCTCCTGTACATGTGGGGCGGCCCGAGCCACATCGATACCTGGGATCCCAAGCCCAACGCCCCACTGGAAGTGCGCGGTTCGTTCCGACCGATCGCGACGACGGTTCCGGGCTTGCAGATCGGCGAGCATTTCCCCGAACTGGCCAAGCGAGCGAAGCACTACACCGTCGTGCGGTCGATGACGCACACCGATCCCGCACACCTTTCGCCGACGCACCATCTCATGACGGGCCGGAAAGCCGCCAAGGTGAATTCGGACGATGACGGCCCGAGTCGTTCCGATGCCCCATGCCTCGGAGCCGTGGTGCAGAAGCACTTTCCCCAAGGGGCGTTGCCGAACGCGGTGACGCTGCCGTGGGCAGTGTCGCACCCGGGCGCACCGGGCGGGCAGGCACCGGGCCAGAACGGCGGCTGGCTCGGCGCGGGCTACGATCCGTTCCTCATTACCGGGAACCCGAACGTGCCGAACTTCGCCATTTCCGGCCTGACTCCCGTGGCGGACATGCCCGCAGAGCGACTGCAATCGCGCGCCGAACTTTGCCGATTGCTCGATCGCACCGGTGGGCCGAGCGACGCCAATTCCGGCCTGCGCAAGAAGGCGTTCGATCTGCTCATGGCTCCGACGGTAGCGAAGGCGTTCGACCTGACCTCGGAGACACCGAAGACGCGCGACGCATACGGCCGCCATTCGCACGGACAGAGTTGTTTGCTCGCGAGGCGATTGATCGAAGCGGGGACGAAGTTCGTAACGGTGAATTGGCCCGACGATGGCCAAGCGTTTTGGGACACGCACGGCAACAACTTCCCGGCGCTGAAGGATCGACTCATGCCGCCCGCGGATCGAGCGTTCTCGGCGCTACTCGACGATCTCTCCATTCGCGGTTTGCTGTCCGAAACGCTCGTAGTCTGGGTGGGGGAATTCGGTCGCACTCCACGCATCGGTAACGGCGGACGTCAACATTGGCCGAGGTGCTATTCCGCCGTGCTGGCCGGTGGGGGCATCCGAGGAGGAAGCATCTACGGTGCCAGCGACAAGATTGCGTCCGAGCCAGCCGAGAACCCCGTCTCGCCCGCCGACCTGACCGCGACGATGTACCACGCATTGGGGATCGACCCGCAGCAATTGGTAACGGATCGCCTCGGTCGCGAAATCGCTCTGACGGAAGGTACGCCCGTGCGGGCGTTATTCGGATGACGTGCCACTCTCACTCGTGGCGATCTTTGATTCGCCACGGGTCGTTGGTTTTCGCACGCCAATCGGTTAGCTTCTTCATCAACTCATCGCGAACCGCCTTCATTCCCGGCTCGTCGGCACGGTTCTTTAGCTCGTTCGCGTCGGCGACGATGTCGTAGAGTTCCACCTTCGGACGGTGCAGGAAATCCTTCGTCGGGCGTTGGCCCATCATCGCGTCGTTTCGCTTCAACACGCCTTGCCACGTCGGCGATTCCCACAAGTCCGATGCCGACGGATATTCGAGTTCGTGCGCGAGATTGAGAATCAACTTGTGCGTGCGCGTCCGCACGGCTCGCATCGGGTAATACATCGTGACTTCGTGAAACTGATGCGAAGCGTACACCTCGTTCCAGCCGTCCGGCTTGGGTTGTTCGAGGATCGGCAACAGCGAACGTCCGGGTAGCACCGCCGGTTTCGCGATGCCCGCCCATTCGAGGGCCGTCGGTACGAGGTCGGTGAAGCTCACCATCGCGTCGGACACCACACCCGCTTTCTGGCCGGGCTTTTTGACGATTAACGGCAGGTGAATGCCCGCATCGTAGAGCGTCGTTTTCGCACCGGGGAACGGGATGCCGTTATCGCTGAGGAACACGATCAGCGTGTCGTCGAGCGTCTTCGTTTCTTCGAGAACTTTCATCATCAACCCGATGCCTTGGTCCATCCGTGCGACCGATTGATAGTATTCGGCCAAGTCTTGACGCACTTCCGGCTGATCGGGCAAATGGTACGGCACGGGTAGTTTTGCCGGGTCGAACTTCACGACCGGTACGGTTGCGGGGTACTTGTTTTCGTTGCCGAACCCTTTGGCGGTGCGGTGCGGATCGGTGTAGCCGACGTGCAAAAAGAACGGCTTGCCCGCGGCACCTTCGATGAACTTTCGCGCCTTCTCCGCGACGCTGATCGGGTTCCTCCCCGCGTCGGCAATCTCGGCATCGAAGGGGTACACCTCCTTCGGTTGCACGTGCAACTTGGCCACCACGCCGGACCGATACCCCGCCGGTGCGAGTAACGCGGGCAGCCCCTTCACGTTCCGGAAACTGTGCGCGTTGTGCGTGGTATGGGCGAGGCCGTACTGCCCGTTCATGTGCGTCGGCATCCCCGTCAGCATCGTCGCGCGGCTCGGGCTGCACGAAGACACACTCGCAAACGCATTGACGAACCGCGTGCCACTGGCCGCCAGCGCATCGATGTTCGGCGTCTTCGCCACGGCATCGCCGTAACAACCGACTTGCCTGCCGAGGTCGTCTGCCACGAGGAAAACAACGTTCTTCGGTACCGCCCCCGCGATGGTCGCCATCAGCGACAGCATCGCGCCAGCAAAGAGAAAACGAAACATCGAAGTGATCCTCGCAAAAGGAATAGTATTCGCCGTTACCGCTTACCGCTCGATGACGTTGCTGGTGCGGCGTTAGGCGTCGGCCTCCCAACTCGCCCGGCCCCGCACCCCGAAGTGCCGCCCGAATCGCTCGGCGATCTCCTGCACGGCCCCGGTACACAGCCCGTTCCCGGAGTCCCCCGTGTCGAAGGCGAACCGGCAGTACGACCCGGACCCGGCTGGCCATTCCTCGTCGTCGGCCACGAAGTCGATCTGCACCCACGGTGGATCGGCAATGCCGAGCGGCCCGGCCGAGGCCACTTCGCGGTCGAGGTCGGCCGGGGTCGGCTCCAGCATCCGAGCGAGCGACAGCGGAAGCCCAAAATAGCAGCTAACGACACGCCCCGTCAGATCGGACCGAAGCTTCACCTCGAGCAGTGCTCCTGGGAGCGTCGCGAGGATGGCTCGGGCGGCGGCCTCAATCTGAGCCGTGTCGAGTTCGGCCCACGGAAGCCGGTAGATCACGCCCCAACTCATACGCCCCTCTTTCCACCGAACGGTACAACTCAGCCGCAGGGTTCGGCGCGGTCCAGAGCGCACCGCATCGAGCCTAAAACTTCGGCCGCTTGTATGGGGCGAGTCTCCACTCGAGCCGGTCGGTACCGCGGAGCATTGTCACGATCAACTTGCGGCCGTCTTTGCGGTAACGACCGGCGAGGTGGATCGGCCATTTGTCTTCCTGCATCTGGTCCAAGGATCGCTGGATTTCCGCAGGGGTAAATCGATGGTCGTCGAACGACTGTCCGGGGTAGATCGGCGGCAGTGGTTGCGGGTCGTAGCGAACGGAGAACTCTTCCGTGGCCGGATCGACGGCGTACTTCCCGTGTAACGTCCAGCGTTTCGTGCGAACGCTGAAGTGCCCATAGGGGTCGAAACTGACCCACAGCCAGTCGCCGCCCAGGGTCGGATCCGAAACAGGTTTCCCGTCGATCGTTGCAGACTCCACTAACCAATCCCCTTTGATTGCTTTCTGTCCGCCGGCCGGGCCGTTCATAATCGTCGTGAACAGCCAAAACATCCCGGCGACGACTGCTACGAAAATGAAGGCACGCACGACGCCTCGTCGCTGAGTCGGTGCGGGTGTCGTGTCCCAGAAGCACGCCTTCAAGGCCCGAAACTCGCCGGCGAGCAGGTACAAATTGAACGCCAACAGCACCAAGGATAGGATCAGCGTGTCCGCGCCGATGTTGTACCCGACGTTCACCAGTGCGACATTGGCCGTGATCGGCAGGCTGACGGCGGCCCCTAAACGTGCGGTGCGGTCGAATGTCAGGAGTGCGGCCGCTACAAGTTGCCCGATGGCGATAAAACCGCTGTAAAGTGGCGAGTGGGCGAAGAAGGCCCAGGTCAGGTCCATGCCCCCCAAGTCGGCGACCGGCGTATCGAGCAAGAAACCGGGGATCACGAACTGGGCACCAGTAAACTTCGCGGCAGCGTATATCACGAAAGCCAGGGCCAGCACGGCCCGCGCCGCCGCGCGGCACAGAGACCCGGCGCGACTATGGGTGGAGGCGGATGACATGAAGTAGCCCAATAAGGTGGACAACGGCCGACGAACGATCAAGCTTCTCTACCGCTTGGGTTGCACGTGCGTGACGTTTTGCCAAATCGTGATCGCGTCCGCTTTCGGCGGTGGGTGATTGAAGTAGGTATTGCCCGTAACCAGATGCATTCGGCCGTCGCCCATCAGGTCGCCAACGGCGCAAGATACGTGGTCGTAGGAACCCTTTTCCAACGAGTGGCGGGTGAATTGACCCGGTGCGATCTGGCGCAAGACAACGACCGAATCCAGCCCGAACTTGTCGCGTTCCGGATGGTCGCTTCGCGGCAGAAAACTGACCGCCACCACGTCCAGACGGCCGTCGCCGTCGAGGTCCGCAGCCACCGCACGCATCGCCCCGGGCATCACCGTCAACGGGTGATGGACGAACGGAAACGTGCCGCGATTCTCGAGCCATTGGACTCCGTGATCCGGGTGAAGGAAGTGACTATCCAATGAATCGCCGTTGGTGTAGAGAACGTCTAGTTTGCCGTCGCCGTTCACGTCCACCAGTTGGATGCCGCTGGAGCCGTAAGCGGGGTGTGGGGCGGTGTAGATCGTCTCCTTGCGGAAGTGGCCATCGCCCTCGTTGATGAAGGCCACAATCGTTTCGTGCTCCTGGCTGATGAGGGCGATGAAGTCGGGCTTGCCGTCGCCGTTCAGGTCGCATACTGGCACGTGAATGGCCCCGTGCCGCGCGTCCACAGTGTGCGGCACGAACAGCGGTTTCGACCAGTCCTGCGTCCGGTTCTCCAGGTGGACGATCTCCCCGGCCTCGCGCCAGCCGAAGACGGCGACTACCAGATCGAGCTTGCCGTCCCCGTTGAAGTCGGCCACCTGCACGTCGGCCACGCGCCCCACGTTTCGCAGCAGCGGGATGGCCTTGAACGTGCCGTCGGCCGAGCCACGCAGCCAGACGACCTCGCCCTTACGATCATCGGACGGCAGGAAGCTCCCGAGACAGGCCACGATCAGGTCCAGGTTGCCGTCGCCATCGAGGTCCACCACTTCGGCGTGGGCCGGGTATGCCAGCGTGGCCAACACGCGCCAAGTCGGATGGGCCTCGTAAGGTCGCAATACGCTGACTTGGTTCGAGCGCGTGTCGCAGCAGAGCACGTCTAGCCGCTTCGGATCGAACAGGTGAACGAGGTTCACGTTGGACACCCAGGGGACGATGCCCACGTCGGCAGGCCGGAAGCCCTGGCGGTCGAACCGAAAAGGCACCTCGCCGGCGGCATTTTCGGGGGGCGGCAGGGGTAGTTCCAGCGGCGCGCGAGCCTCGTAGTAGCGGACGATGCTATCTCGGGAGGGATACGGGCGGGGCAAATCCAGTGTCGCATTGTTCAGGAATTCGTAGCCCTGATAGACTTCCTTGCGCCAGTCCGAGCGGGGAAAGGTCTCGGGCGACGGATAGGCATGACAAGCGCTACAGAGCAAAAGTACCTGCTCGTGCGTCGCTTCCTCGGAGGCAGGAGTACCGCGAGGGGATTGGATCGCGAACCAGCTGCACAGGCCAATGGCCGCAGCCAGACCGAGGAACCCCAGGAGCCGAATCATGGACTACCTCCTTCTCCAAAGTTGTGGCCTGCATGGAATCCCCGCTCACGAGCGCCGTGGCATGACTAAGAACTCCCACACCATGGCAAACATAAGTGTCACAACTCCGCCCACCATGACCATGATACTCGCGGCCGCGATTCCCGCTATGACGACCGCGATCTGAGGGATCTCGTTCGGTCGTCTGGCTCTCGCTCGGCGCGCCGCGATCACCACCCACACGGTTCCGGCGACCCATACCACGACCCCGAAGCAACCGCCCTTGAAGCCCAAGTGCCGCCGAAATTGGTAGATAGCGAGCACCAGTCACAAAGGCGGGTTACCGCTCACCGCCCGATGGAGTTGCTGGGGCGGCGTCTTCCCCCGGCAGGCCGCCACGGTTCGAGGGCCGGGCTGAATCGCCGGTGGCCCCGGCACGATTTCGAGCTACCTGGATCTGCTCCGCCAACAGCGCGACGAACTGGTCGAACCCGCCGCCACCCCTGCCCGTCCTAGCGATGCCCAGGAGCGGCACCCCCGCGTCCGACTGGAACTGGGCGTACTCGATCTTTCGCCGGTTCCACACGGCCACGACCAACCCGGCCGACACGATCACGCCCGCCAGCCCCATCACCTTGGCGGGAACGTCCGGGGAGCGCTGGACCTCGACGACGGTGACGACCACCATGAGGAGGCTGATGCCGGCCAGAACGACCCAGAACCCGATGTAGAACCAAAGCGAGTAAACCCAGACGCGCATGACAGACGGACGGAGTTGGGCGAGATCAATCGTTGCATCCATTTTCGTATGTGGCGTCGATCCGCTGATATGAATTGTATCGGAGAACAGTTCAAACCGATGCCGCCGCTCGGAAAGTCGCTCCTCGTAGACAGCAATCGGTTGCATGTCGCTCTCGCCCTCTTGTCGCCGAACAGGTGTTGATCTTCCGCTTCTCGCGCGAGATAAACACGTCTCTTGGCTTCGCTGGGAACGTCCCAGCGATTTTCGCGAATCGACTATCTCGTCACGAGGCCGAACAGTTCCTGCACGGTTCGGATATCCTATCCGACTTCCAATAAATGCGTTGCAAAACTGTGGCGCAGATATGACACGGACGATTTTAGACCACTTTCCTCGAAACCGTTTGCGTTGTTGTCGCGGCAACTGCAAGGTGTTACTCTACGTGGACTGACACTCCTTCCCCGTAGGTTTTCATGCCGCTATTTGCCCTGACGATTTATCACACCGATGCGAGCGGGCGCTTCGTGTTGCACGCGATGCCGGTGATGGTCTGCGTGCTGCTCGTCCTCGCGATTGCGTATCGGTACTACTCGGCATTTTTAGCGGCAAAAGTGGCGGTGCTCGACGATACTCGCATTACGCCCGCGATTCGCCTGAACGACGGACAGAACTACTACCCGACGAACAAGTGGGTCGCGTTCGGCCACCACTTTGCGGCGATTAGCGGGGCAGGCCCGCTCATCGGGCCGGTGCTGGCGATTCAGTACGGCTACATGCCGGGGTTGATCTGGCTCATCATCGGCGTCTGCCTTGCGGGTGCCGTCCAGGATATGCTCGTTCTGGCGGCGAGCGTGCGACGCGATGGCAAATCGCTCGCCGAAATCGCCCGCCACGAACTCGGCAAACCGGCCGCGGTCATCGCCTCGGCGGCGATTCTGTTCATCGTGATTATCGCGCTCGCGGGCCTCGGTTTCGTGGTCGTGAAAGCACTCGGCGGCGAGGAAGCGAAACTCCCCGCGGGGATGCAGCTTCAACTTCCCGAAGCGCAAACGGGGAAATTCATCGGCAACGTCTGGCAACTTCCCGCCGGTTGCAACGTCCGCTACGTGCCCGATCAACCGTGGTCGCTTCGCACGGAAGCGATCCAGATTCGCGTGCCGGCCGCCGCCGCGAACGAGAGCATCTGGAAGCCGGCGATCATCGCGCTGCCGCCCGGTTGTAGCCAGGTCATTCCCGGTTCGTCGTGGGGCACGTTCACCATTGCGTGTACGATCCCGATCGCACTGTTCGTCGGGTTATGGATGCACAAATTGCGCAAAGGCCGCGTCATCGAAGCCTCGCTGATCGGCGGCGCGATGACGCTCGCGGCCGTCGTCGTCGGTGGGTCGATCCCCGGTTCCGCACTCGAACCGTACTTCTCGCTGACCCGCGAACAGACGATCCTTTCGCTCGTCATTTACGGCTTCGTGGCCGCGGTGCTGCCCGTGTGGTTGTTGCTCGGGCCGCGCGACTACCTGAGCAGCTTCCTCAAAATTGGCACCGTCATTCTGCTCGTCGGAAGCGTCATCGTCGGCAACCCGCCACTGAATGCGCCGATGCTGAACGAAACCTTCCTCAACGGCGGTCCGACCTTCGAGGGAAGCATTTTCCCGTTCGTGTTCATCTGCGTGATGTGCGGTGCGGTCAGCGGGTTTCACTCGCTGGTGGCGTCGGGAACGACGCCGAAGATGATCGAAAAGGAATCGCACATTCGCACGATCGGCTACGGGGCGATGCTCATCGAAGGCCTCGTCGGCGTGACGGCGCTCATCGCGGCGGCGGCGCTCCCCACCGATCTCTATTACGACATTAATATTACCATCGACGACATGCCGAAATGGGCCGAGCAAGTCCGCGAAGTGAACGCGAAGTATCGCACCGAGCCGATGCACCAACTCGGCGGCGGGGTGTCGCACATGGATCTCGGCCAGATGGAAGAGAAAGTCGGCGGCGAATCGCTACGCGGTCGCACGGGGGGTGCCGTCACGCTCGCGGTCGGCATGTCGGTCGTGTTCACCGATGCGTTTCAGTGGCTCGGCATCGCGGGCGATTCGGTGCTGAAATACTGGTACCACTTTGCGATCATGTTCGAGGCGCTGTTCATTTTAACGACGATCGACGCCGGTACGCGGATCGGGCGGTTCCTCGTGCAGGAAACCGTGGGCCGGGTGTATGCGCCGTTCGCGCGGCCCGACTGGCTGCCGGGCGCGATCCTCGCGAGCGCCATCGTCACCGGCAGTTGGGGCTGGCTGATTTACACGGGGAATATCCGCACGATCTGGCCGATGTTCGGCGTCGCAAACCAACTGCTCGCGGTGCTGGCGTTGACGCTCGTAACGACGTGGCTCGTCAACAATGGCCGCGGCCGATATGCGTACGTGACACTGCCGCCGATGCTCTGGGTCTGTTCGACGACCCTCACCGCCGGTGCGAATCTGATCACCGTGCAGTTCCCGAACATGATCCGGAAGGGGCAAAGCCTCCGCGATACCGGCGACCCCGCCGGCTGGCGAATGATCTACACCGGCTACCTGAGTATCGGCCTCACGCTGTTCGTGATTACCGCCGTCGGCACGCTCGTCATCTGGGCCATCGCTCGTTGGGCCAGTGTGTATCTGGCACGTAAACCGCGAAGTTGAGCTACTTCACGATGGAAATCTCGGCGTAACGCGGCATCGCCTCCGTGCTGCGGCGATCCGTTTCTAATTCTTGTTGCAGCCGCTTCATCGCTTCATCGGCGTTCGTGGCCGTGATCTCACCGGGTGTCACGTACATCGCAGGTGGCGTCGGCTTCGGCGCTTCGCGGATGATCGGTTCGAGCCGCGTCGCTTCCGCTGCCGCTTTCGAGCCGATCGGTGGCGGGTTCGACGGCAAACCCTGAGCGTGTGCGAGTGGGCCGATCGGCTGAATGTGCAGGCAACCGGTGCTGATCAGCATCCCGACCGCACCGATGGAGCCGACGATTCGCGATAGGTTGTTCATCACTTCCCCCCGATGTTTGCGGGCGTGGGTGCGGAAATGATCGGCAACTCCACGCGACTCGCGCCGATTTCGCGATCCATCACGATCGATGGCCGAGTTTTCATACCCACCTTCACGCCCATACGGGCCACGCGCTGCTGGCACATCTCGATCGCTTGGCGCTCGATTTCGTCGATCTGCGATAACAGTTTGTCGTCGTTTTTATCGATCGCGAATTGACGGAGTTTCGTGCAAGCATCGAGTCGCCGCGTACAAGCGGTTTCCTCGGCCTTGACCGCTTCCGAAATCACTTCGGGTGTCAGTGGCGCGATGATGATCGACGGCCGCGCCGCCGCTTTGCCGGTCGGCTCGTCCTTTTTCGCGTTGGTCCCACCGCCCGAGAGGCGCTGGTACCACGGCTTCGCGTCCGCTACTTTCGGCCCCGTTGTCGGTTCGACCGCAGACAGCGCCCCCGCGCCCGCAATCCCGACCGCAACCGCCAGGCCCCAAGCCCCAATTCGGTTCATGGAATCCGCCCCCTTACGCGTTCCCCTTCGAGGTGCCCGCACTTCCCCAAGTGCGTGACACTCCCGCCAGTAGGCATCCAGCGGGTGGTTCTTCGAGGAACGAGAGGCATATGCCGAAGGAATCGCGTCTTGTAAACCCCGAGTTGCGAAACGGTTTACTTCTTCCCCTCTTTCGGCATCGGCACCGGAGTTGCGAACACGTTTTCGCGTTCGAGTGGCAACTGGAAACCGTCGGCGACGCGGGTCATGTAGTTCACCCACGATGAATACCAGATCAGGTCGATCGCCCGATGCGGGCCGAATGTCTCCGACAGGGCTGCGACATCTTCGGCTGTCACCGTGGCGGGCGATTTCGAGAGCTTTGCTGCAAAGGCGAATGCTTGCCGTTCGGCCACCGCGAAATCGTCCCACTCGCCGAGTGCCAGTTTCTTCGTGCGTAACTTTACTTCATCGTCTTTCAAGCCCGCGACCGCGAGCATCATGTTTCCATGACCCATTCAGTAGAAGCAATCGTTCGACCGGGTGACGACCCAAAACAGCGAACTACTGAAGACCGGGTTCGACTTGCCCTCTTGCTGATACGCCCGGAATGCCGCGAACCAGGCCATCGTCATTTCGGGTTGATACCCGGCGCTGACCGTCATCCAGACGATGGTATCGGTCTGCTTCTTCACATCCGGTGGCATCCGCTCGAACCGGCTTTTATCGGGCATCGGTATCCGCGACTTCCGCGCCTGTTGCGTCGCGAGCGACTTGTCGAGTTCCTCAATGTCGACGGCCTTCCAGTCGTCCGGTGCGGCGTAAGTTCGCTTCGGGGTTAAACTTTTGACGGTATCCCACGCCGGTCGCGCTGGCGCATCGACGAGTGCGGGTTGTGCGACGTCGTATTTGAAATCGACGGGCGGATACGGGCCGTCTTTTTCAACGGTCGCACCGAGCGCGTGAATGATGCGGAAGTGGAAATTCGCGAACGCCACGGTGTGAACGAGCGCGACGGCTTTGTCCGGCCCGAGTCGAGCGACGACGGCGGCCATCTCCGGGTCGGTGACGCTGTACCCGGCGGTCGTCAGCTTGCGGGCGACTTTCAAAATCAGTTGCTCGCCGGGCGTGACATCGCCGTTGATGAAGTCCACGATGTCCGCTTCGGACGCGCCCGCCCGCTTTAGGTCCGCACGAGAATAAGCTTTGGCGTAAGGGATTTTCATCGCATCCGCGATCGACCAACGCACCTTCGCGGCCAATTCCACACCGAGCGGGTTCTTGGCACGATGCAGATAGTCCAGTGCCAGCACCCCGCCCGTCGTCTTCGGCTGCGAGACCACCAGCGTTCGTGCCCACACCGGTAATTGCGGCGTCTCCCGAGGCAACCGTTGCCAAGCCTCTTTGTTATCGAGCGCCGGAAAGCGCGGCCCATCCGCCGCCCGCACTTCCCCGACTAACACGATTGCCAGCAAAGCTATCGTTTTAAGAATGGAAGTCATTGTCACCTCGTAGTTTCGTGGAAGTGAATCGTAACAAATTCGGTTGGCTCGTCAATCGAAAATCACGTGTAGTCGTGCAGGCCTTGGGGCGCAACGCACAAACCGAAAAAAGCCCCCGGTGAACCGGGGGCTTCTTGCGTGAGACGCTTTGCGTTTACTCGGCGGCTTCGGGGGCCTTTTCGGTGCCGGGGAGTTGGAACAGCGGGCCGGCGGTACCCATACCGCCGCGCAGTTCGCGCTTGTCGGACTTCCCGCCCTTGCCGTCTTTGCCATCGGACTTCGAGTCGTCGGGCCGTTCGCTTTCGTTGCCGCCCATGATCTCGTCGGGGACATCGTCGGGCACGTTCGGGTTGTCCACGTCTTTCATACTCAAGCCGATCTTGCGATCCTTGGTATCCACACGCAGAACCTTCACGTCGACGTCGTCGCCGACTTTGACGACTTCCTCTGGCGATTCGATCTTCGCTTCGCCCAGTTCGGAGATGTGCAACAAGCCTTCGAGGCCGGGTTCGAGTTCGACGAATACGCCGAAGTTCGTGAGCTTCGTGACCTTGCCGCGCACCTTCTGACCGGGCTTGAATCGTTCGGGGATGTCGGTCTCCCACGGATCGCTGCCCATTTGCTTGAGTCCGAGCGCGACTCGCTTGCGTTCCTGATCGACGCTGAGCACGACGCACGTGATCTTCTGGCCCTTCTGTACCACTTCGGAAGGGTTCGACACTTTGCGAACGTAGCTCATGTCCGAGACGTGCAGAAGGCCATCGATGCCTTCTTCGATCTCGATGAACGCGCCGTAGTTGGTGAGGTTGCGAACGGTACCGGACACCTGCGTGCCCGTCGGGTATTTCTTCGCGACTTCGTCCCACGGGTTCTGCTGGCACTGCTTCATGCCCAGCGAGATTTCCTTCTTGTCGTGGTTGATGTTGAGGACTTCGACCTCGACCTTGTCGCCGGTGTTGACGACTTCGCTCGGGTGAGTAATCCGCTTCGTCCACGACATTTCGGAAATGTGAACGAGGCCTTCGATGCCCGGTTCGAGTTTGACGAACGCCCCGTAGGGCATGATGTTGACGACTTCGCCCGAATGCCGGCTGTTGACCGGGTATTTCGCTTCGATGTTCTGCCACGGGCTGGGCGACTTGTGCTTGAGCGAGAGGGCGATCTTCTGCTTTTCGCGGTCGATGCCGAGAATGTAGACTTCGAGCTCCTGCTCGATCTTGACGACATCGTGCGGATTGGTGACGCGGTGCCAGCCCATGTCCGTGATGTGCAGCAGGCCGTCGATACCGCCGAGGTCCACGAACGCACCGTATTCGGTGATGTTCTTGACAATGCCCTTGACACTGAGCCTTCTTTCAGGGTTTCCATCAATTTGGCGCGTTCTTCGCCC
>JAYVQG010000404.1:0-13591 GCA_043757025.1 Limnoglobus sp. | reverse complement strand
TTCGTAACTCACATTCTGGGAGAAACAGGCACTTTACGATAGCCGAATCGCAATCGCAAACAAACGCATAACTGCTACCCACTTTTGAACCATGCCCCCAAAAGTGTCTCCAAATGACATAGAATTGTCGCATCCGGTCGATTTTGTGTCGATGTTGGTCGATTTTAGGGCGCGTCCGGTCGATTTTTGGTCGGTACTTTCGGCGAATGCGTTATCGTTGGCACTCGGCGTAACCCACTACTGTAGTCTAAGATACGGCAAAAACTATCGAAACAAAATAGCGAAAAACGATCAAAAAGTGGCATTTTGAGACGCGAAAACACCCGAAAAACCGGTTTTGGAGCCTTCGCAAATGTGACTTACGTCGATTCTGAGAGCCATAAAGCCGGTGCTACCGATGATGCGCCTGTCACTTATCGTGCGTGTCGATAATCTGTTGGTAAGACATTACCTTACCTAACAGCAATCGACATCATGCGTATTCTTGTAACGGGCGGAGCGGGCTACATCGGTTCGCACACGGTGAAGTGGCTTCTGGCCAACGGCCACCAGGTCACGGTGTACGACAATCTTTCACTCGGCCATCGGGCTGCCGTGCCTGCGGAAATTCTCGTCGAGGGCGATCTCAAGGACGTCGATCACCTCGATCAGGTTCTCGTCGGCCACCAGATCGATTCCGTCATTCACTTTGCGGCGAACTCGCTCGTCGGCGAATCGGTGGCGCATCCGGCGAAATACTATCAAAACAACTTGCTCAACAGCCTGAACTTGCTCGAACGGGTTCGCCGTCACGGCATCCAGCGGTTCGTGTTTTCGAGCACCTGTGCCACTTACGGCGTGCCCGATACGGTGCCGATTACGGAAGCGCAAACGCAACTCCCGATCAACCCGTACGGCAACACGAAACTCGCATTCGAGAAGATGCTTTCCGATTACGCACCGGCGTACAACATCGGCTTTGCGGCACTGCGCTACTTCAATGCCTCCGGGGCGTCGCCCGATGGCACCATCGGCGAAGATCACACGCCCGAATCGCACCTGATCCCCATCGTGTTGCAAGTGGCACTCGGGAAACGGCCACACGTGGAAATCTTCGGCACCGACTACCCGACGCCCGATGGCACCTGCATTCGCGATTACATTCACGTCGACGATCTGGCATCGGCGCACCTGCTCGCACTCGAAAAGATCGTGCCGGGTACGGGGCGGTTTTACAACGTCGGCATCGGCAACGGCTATAGCGTTCGCGAAGTGATTCAGACCGTGGAAGCCGTAACGGGTAAAAAAATCGCCGTCAAGGAAGGGCCACGCCGTGCGGGCGATCCGCCATCGCTCGTCGCCGGTTCGGACCTCGTTCGGCACGAACTCGGCTGGAAACCGAACTACACCGAGCTTCAACCGATCGTCGAATCGGCGTGGAACTGGCACAAAAAGCACCCGACCGGATACGCGAAATAGGCGATTCCACGTTCATCAAACCCTTTTCCGTTGTGCAATTCTTCGCTAATCGCATAATGACGAATACCAACCGGGCAGGATGTTCCCGGTTCTGACACCCCCGACCGCCGTGGCGAGCGGTCGGCGTGCCAAGACGGCCCGTAAGTATTCGCACTATAAATAGATAATCCCCGATGCGACTTGGTCTCCCCTAATACGGGAGCATTGTTTCTTGTCGTTCGATGCGGTGAATGCTGGGCACGCAACCCACGAAACGAACGATCTTCCATACGAGATCGCGTTCGTTTCGTTTGCATTGCTGGTACTCACGGATCGATGCGAGAAACCGGGCGCAGCGGGCAAAATGAAAAAGGATGGACACGTCGATGCCCGAACCGTTGATCATTGCGCTCCTCGTCCTCGCAGGATTAGGAGGCGGATATGGCATTTCAAAACTGTTTAGCAAGCGGAGTGGCGTCGCGTCCATCATGGACACCGAGGTCGTTCGCTCCGCCGAAGCCAAGGCGAAAGAGATTCAAGATCAGGCGCAGCGCGATGGCGAACGCATCATCAAGGATGGCGAGTTGAAGGCCAAGGAAATGGCATTCAAACACAAGGAAGCAATCACCCGCGAACTCGATGTCACCCGCAACGAAATCCGCGAACACGAACGCCGCAACGAGAAGCGCGAAGACCTCCTCGAAGAAAAGTACAAAGACATCAGCCGAAAAGAACACCTGCTCGATGGCCAGATCAAGAAGAATCAGGATTCCAAAACGACGCTCGACAAGAAGACGAAAGACCTCGAAGGACTGATCCAGGACGAAACGAAACGCCTCCACGAGATCACCGGGCTGTCTCGCGAAAATGCCGAACGCATGTTGCTCGATCGCCTCGAACGGCAACTCTCCGATGAAATGTCGGTACGCATTCAGCGGCATACCGATCAACTGAAGCAGACCTCGGACCTGAAGGCGCGCGAAATCATCTCGATGGCGATCCAGCGGTGTGCCTCGGACCACACCGCCGACACGACCGTTAGCACGGTGGATATCCCTAGCGACGACATGAAGGGCCGCATTATCGGCCGCGAAGGCCGTAACATTCGCGCCTTTGAAAAATGCTCCGGCGTCGATGTCATCGTCGACGACACGCCCGGCGTGGTGATCGTTTCGTCGTTCGACAACATCCGTCGCGAAACGGCACGGCTGGCGCTAACGAAGCTCATCGCCGACGGCCGCATCCATCCGACGCGGATCGAGGAAGTCGTTCTCGAAACGCAAGCGGAGATGGAAAAGCACGTGATGGAAATGGGCCGCAAAGCGGTGATGGACGCCGACGTGGCGATGCCGCAAGAGAAGTTGGTGTACTTGCTCGGCCGGTTGAAATTCCGCACCAGTTACAGCCAAAACGTGCTGAACCACAGCGTGGAAGTGGCGCACCTGTGCGGGATCATGGCGGCCGAACTCGGGCTGGACCCGAAGCTGGCACGGCGTTGCGGGTTGCTCCACGATGTGGGCAAAGCCGCCGACCACGAAATGGAAGGCGGCCACCCGAAAGTCGGTGCGGAACTCGCCAAACGCTACGGCGAAACCAGCCGCGAAGTGCTGCACGCGATCGTCGGCCACCACGACGATATCACCGTCGATAACATCTACACGGTGCTGGTCGCATCGGCGGACGCCATCAGCGCGAGCCGACCGGGAGCGCGCCGCGAATCGCTGGAAAAGTACGTGAAACGGCTCGAAAACCTCGAAGCGGTGGCGTGCGGGTTCCCCGAAGTCGATCAGGCGTTCGCGATTCAGGCGGGTCGGGAACTGCGAGTGATTGCGAACACCGCCAAGACGACCGACGCCGACGCGATGCGGATTTGCCGCGAGATCGCCCGAGCCATCGAGCAGCAACTCGATTACCCCGGCGAAATCAAAGTGACCGTCATCCGCGAACTGCGTTCGACCGACATCGCCCGATAACGCACCGACGAGCCACCGGGCTTGTCTCGGTGGGAAATGAACACCATGCGGATTCTGTTCGTTGGCGACATCGTCGGCACTCCTGGCGTCGAAATCGTCAAAGCGGCGGTGCCAGTTTTGCGCGAACGCGAGCGGCTCGATTGCATCGTCGTCAATGCGGAGAATGCCTCCGGTGGCTCCGGGATTACGCCGAACGTCTACCGCCAGTTGAAGGCGGTGGGCGTCGATGCCTTCACGCTCGGCGATCATATTTACAAGAAGTTCGACATCGCCGACGTTCTGGTGAAGCCGACGGAACCGATCTGTAAGCCCGCAAACTATCCCGCAGACGCGCCGGGCCGCGATCATGTGATTGTCGCAACTGCCAGCGGGGTGTCCGTCGCGGTGATTTCGCTGATGGGACGCACGTTTATGCGGCCCGTCGATTGCCCGTTCGCTGCGATCGATCGCGTATTGGCGGGGTTACCCGCAGATGTGAAAACGATCCTCGTCGATGTTCACGCCGAGGCAACGGCGGATAAGTATCAACTCGGTTACTACCTCGATGGTCGCGTCTCGGCGGTGCTCGGTACGCACACGCATGTGCCGACGGCCGACGAGCGAATCTTGCCGAAAGGCACCGCGTTCCAGTGCGATGTCGGCATGACCGGCCCCTACGATAGCGTCCTCGGACGACGCAGCGACCGCGTGATTCAAACCGCACGCACGTTCATCCCGACCGCATTCGACGTCGCCACCGGCGACGTGCGACTGGCCGGTGCGGTCGTCGACATCGACGATCGCACCGGCCGCGCGACCGCAATTCGGCGAGTGATGTACGCGCTCGCCGATCTGAAAAACTAGATCTTCCACTTCGCACGCGGCTCGCGGCTCAACAGTTTGTTGGCTTCCTCGTTGTCCGCGAACGTCTCGGTTTCTGGGTTCCACTTCAGCGGTTTTCGCAGGCGGTAACCGATGTTGCCGAGGTGGCAGATCGACGCCGAGCGATGGCCAATTTCCGGAGGGCAGATACACATTTCGGGCTTGCCAGCCGCGATGGCCGCGAGCCAGTTCTGCTTGTGATCGACCGACGCCATCACCTGCTTGGGCTTATCCGGGAAGCCCACTTTCGAACCGTTCGCCAGTTTCACATCGAGTTGCCCGCGACCCACGGCGATCGTGCCTTCGCTGCCCTCAAAGAGGCAGTCGGCTTTCGCGTTACCCTCGAACTCGTTGTGGATCATCACGGTGCCGTTCGCGTAGATGTACTTCAAGCCCGACTCTTTCTTCGGGTCTGTCGGCGGCACGATCTCGACTGGTCCGGAGCGATCCATCTTGAGCGCCCACTGGGCAATGTCGAAGTGGTGTGCGCCCATGTCGGCGAGCAACCCGCCGGCGTAATCGCGATAGTCGCGCCACTTTGGGAAGTGGCTATGTACGCCTTTGGGGCAAAGAATTTCGTTGTAGCCACGCTCCGGGGCGGGGCCTTGCCAGAAGTCCCAGTCGGTGCCGGGTGGCACTTCCTGCGTGGGTAAATCGCACGCTTTTGCGGGGGAACCGACGCCGATGCGAACGGTTTTGACATTACCGATCCAGCCGTTCCAGATCATCTCGACGGCCGCGCGGAAGCGGTTGCCGAACTCGCTGCGTTGCTGGCTACCCGTTTGAAAGACGACACCCGCTTTCTTCACTTCGTCGACGATCCAGCGACCGTCGGCGATGTTCTGCGTCAGCGGTTTCTCGCAATAGATGTGCTTGCCCGCCCGCGCAGCGAGTACGCAAGGGATCGCGTGCCAGTGGTCCGGCGTGGCGATCACAACCGCATCGAGGCCCTTCAAATCGAGCAATTCGCGGAAGTCCGAGTAGGCTTTGACGCCCGCCCACGTGCCCGATTTCTTGCGGTCGGCATACTTCGCTTCGACGGTCTTGACCGCACTATCGAGGCGATCCTTGACGACATCGCAGACGGCCACGACTTCGACATCCTTGCGACCGAGGAACCCGCCGAGGTGACCGCGCCCCATGGTGCCGACACCGATGAAGCCGAGGTTGAGCTTGGAATTCTCGGCGGCCCGCACCGAGCGAGACAACATGAGCGGCGCAGCCGCAATGGCCGTGGTGCCGAGAAACAAACGACGAGACAGCATGGGAGTAGCCTTTTTGGGGAGAGGTCGGGCATCACGAGTGATGGAAGTAGCGATACACACGTCTAAGGTACCGCATTCGCCAGTCCGAATCGACGTAAGTCGGAATTGCAGAGTCTCAAAAACTGGTTTTTCGGGTGTTTTTCGGGTTTTGAGACCCCAAAATGGCGGCTTTTCGATCGCGTTACACTGATACGTATCCCGTATATCGAACTCTCGTCGCGGGTTATGTCGAAAGGGGTCGTTTCGAGAACCGGTGCAAATAGCGACCAAAAATCGACCGGACGCAACACAAAATCGACCGACCACGACACAAAATCGACCGACCACGACATTATCACGACACTTGGAGACACTTTCACGACACTTCGCGCACGTCATGAATTCCGACTTACGTCGGATCGTCTTGGATTTTTTGACTTCGCGAAATCGTGTGGGTTCCCGATTTTCCGATTATTCTGAGAAGTGCTTTCGTGCGGATGCCAAGTTTTAACTTAAATAGTTGTCTACACGTCCAGCTCTTCCAGGTTAGCCAGGCCGGCTTTTTGCATGATGAACTCGTAGCGGGGTTCGGCGTCTTTCCCCAAGAGATCCTTGAACGTGTTGTGCGCGTCGATGTTTTCGCTGATCTCGACCTTCAACAACTTGCGCGATTTTGGGTCGAGCGTCGTTTGCGACAGTACGCGGAACGGCATCTCGCCGAGGCCCTTGAATCGTGTGATGTCGTGCTTGCGGCCCTTCAGTCCGGCGATGATTTCTTCCTTGTGTTCGTCGTCCTTCGCCCAAAAGGTTTCCTTCGCCACGTCGATCCGGTACAGCGGCGGTTGGGCGATGTAGATGTGCCCTTTGCGGATCAGTTCGATCGCGTGGCGGAAGAAGAAATCGAGGATCAGCGCGCAGATGTGGCAGCCGTCGGCGTCGGCGTCCATCAGCAAGATGATCTTCCCGTAACGCAGCCCGTCGTAGTGAAACTTGTCGCCCGCCCCGGTGCCGATCGCGTTGACGAGGTCCGAAAGCTCCTGATTCAACATCACTTTCGCGGTCGATAGGTCTTCGCCGTTCAGGATTTTGCCGCGTAGAGGAAGCACGGCTTGCGTCTTGTTGTTGCGGCCTTGCTTCGCCGAACCGCCTGCCGAGTCGCCTTCGACGATGAACAATTCGCTCTCGCCGAGGTCGGTCGCTTTGCAGTCGGCGAGCTTCCCCGGCAGGCTCCCGCGTCGGCTGCCCGGCGTTTTCCGCACGACCTGCGCCGCCTCGCGCGAAGCTTGCCGTGCCTTCGCCGAAAGCACGATCCGGCCGACGATGTCGTCCGCGATGCTCTTGTTGTTGTTCAGCCACGTTTCCATCGAGGGGCGGATGAAGTTATCGATCGTCGCTTCGAGTTCGGGGTTGTTGAGTTTTTCCTTCGTCTGTCCCTGGAACATCGGTTCCTGCACGAACACCGACAGCACCGCCACAATGCCTTCGCGGATGTCGTCGGCGGTGATTTTCAGCCCCTTCGTCGATTTCTTGGCTTCGTCGTGCGTGTCGATGTAGTTGTTGATCGCTTTGCGAATCGCGGCTTTCAGCCCGTTTTCGTGAGTACCACCGGCGGCGGTGCGGATGCCGTTGACGTACGAACGGAACGTCTCATCGGTCGATTCGGTCCATTGGAGCGCGATTTCGATCCGCTCGCCGGTCGAACGCACGGCAGAGAATATCGCCTGCGTGACGGTCGGCTTTTGCGCGTCGGCGACGAGCTTGGCGAGGAACGCGGGCAGGCCGGCGGGGTTCGCGAGTTCGAACGTCTCACCGGTGATTTCGTTCTTGAACGTGACCTTCAACCCGCTGTGAATGTACGTCATGTCTTCGAGGCGAACGCGAATCACGTCGGCATCGAAATGCGTGTTGCGGAAGATCGTGTCGTCGGGGCGGAAGTGGATCGACGTGCCGTGCCCGCGGAATGGGCCGACCTTCTCGAGTTTCGTCGTCGGGATGCCTTTCGAGAACGACTGCGTATACTCGAAACCATCGCGCTTCACGTTCGCAACGAGCTTCTTGGAAAGGGCATTCACGACCGATGCGCCGACGCCGTGAAGCCCACCGGAGTAGAAGTAGTTGGAGTCTTTGTTGCCGAACTTGCCCCCGGCGTGCAACTTCGTGAGTACGAGTTCGAGGCCGGAAATCTTGAACTTCGGGTGTAGGTCGATCGGGATGCCACGGCCGTTATCTTGCACTGTGATCGAGTCGCCGCCTTTGTGCAACGTCACCTGAATGTGATCGGCGTAACCGTTGATGTACTCGTCTACGCAGTTATCGACGATCTCCCAAACGAGGTGGTGCAGCCCCTTCGTGTCGGTACTGCCGATGTACATCGACGGCCGTACGCGGACCGGCTCCAACCCTTCGAGGACTTGGATGTCGTCGCTGGTCGTGTAGTTCGATTTCGTAGCGGGTGTGGTCATGGCTATTCAAAGCAACTGCGTATGGAAAACGGGGCAAAATATCCGAAAGATTTAACCGCAGAGGGCGCAGAGAGCGCGGAGTAAAAACTTATAATTTCTCTTCTCCGCGTACCTTGCGACCTCTGCGGTTAATGTTTTAATGACAAAGGCAATTCAAGTTCATGCATATGCACAACTTCGCATCATCTTCGTAGTTCAATGAAGAATTTTAACCGCTGAGAGAGCAAAGAGCGCGGAGTAAAAACTTACGATTTCTCTTCTCCGCGTACTTTGCGCACTCCGCGGTTAAAGTTTTGATTCTTATCCTCACTCGAACAACGTACCGTTGGGTTTGTCGGCGTCTCTCGGTTTCGGCGGGGCGCGGCCTTCGACTTCGTCCCAGTTCGCGAGTTCGATCGGCGCGGGCACGACGCGGGTGAATCGCGTCCGCTGACCGGGCTTGTCGCCCTTGCCGCCGCGTGCCTGGGACTTCGTGCCCTTCGGCGTAAAGTCCTGCGTCTTGCCCGATTCGGTTTCGACGACGATCCGGTTCAAGTCGTTGACTTTGCCTTCGGTCACGAGTGCGCCGCCGATGCAATTATCTCCCTCGTCGATCTTGATGCCGATCACGCCTTTGCCGACGCCGGCGAGTGCGTTGACTTCGTCGAGCGGGAAGTGAATCAGCCGCCCTTCGGCGGTGGCCAGTATCACGCCCGTCTCTTCGGCGATCCGCTTCACCATGCAGACTTTGTCTTTCTCTTCGGGCTTCGCGTACTTGCGGCCCGCTTTACTCGACTCCGCACGGTAGTTCGTGAATGGCAACCGCAGCACGTATCCCGCCGTGGTCGCGACGATCAGGTGCGGCTTCGCGGGGGTATCGCCCACCGCCGGAACATCGACCGGCGTGAAGCGCGGGTCAGTGGTCATGAGTGCGATAATTTTTACGCCGTCGTTGATCTTGAAGAACTTCGTGACCGGTTCGCCGTAGCCGGAACTCGCGGGAATTTCGTTCATCCGCATCGTGTACGCGATGCCATCGTCGGCGAAAAAGATCACGCTATCGAGCGTACTTCCGGGTGCCACCGCGAGCACTTCGTCGCCTTCGCGAACTCGCGTGCTTTCGATCGAGGACAGCCGCCCGACGCGCTTCACCCAGCCATCTTTCGTGAGTACGACGTTGGTATTTTCGCGGATAATATACGCTTCTTCGTCGAATTCGAGGATGTCGCCCTCGGTCGCCATTCGCGTTTTGCGCCGCTCGGGGAAGATCTCGATCAGCTTCTCGAGTTCGCTTTTCGTCACGTTCCACATCCGCTTTTCGGATGCGATAATCGCCTCGATCTCATCCGCTTTCTTTCGCTTCTCCTTCAACTCGTCGAGAATTTTATTGATCTCGAGCTTCGCGATTTTGTACAGTTGCGAATCGAGAACGGCATCGACTTGCACCGCATCGAGCGCGAACTCCGCGATGAGTTTCTCGGCCGCATCGGGCTTGCCGGAACTGTCGCGGATCAACTGGATCGCCTTGTCGAGGCCGTTGAAAATGATCCGGAACCCTTCGAGTAAATGGATGCGTCTGCGCAGTTGCCGCAACTCGAATTCGAAGCGGCGTTTGATCGTCTCGAAGCGGAAATCGAGGAAGTGCTGGAGGATGTCTTTGAGGTTCAGGCCATCGCGTGGCACGAGGCTCGTGCGGTCTTCGCTCGGCACGAGTGCCGTCATGTTGTACGCGAAGTTCTTCTGTAAGTCGGTGTGTTTGTACAGGTACGCCATCACGAGGTTCGGGTCGGTGTTGGCCTTGAGTTCGAGCGCGATCCGCATCCCTTCCTTGTCGTTCGTCTCGTTCGAGATGCTGAGCAACTGCGGCAGCTTCTTCGTCTCGATCAGCCCGCCGATCGTGTTTTCGAGCAGCCCCTTATCGACGCCGTACGGGATCGAAGTCACGACGATCTGCGTCTTGCCTTTGCCGAGGTCTTCGAGTTTCCATTCGCCCTGCACCTTGATGCTGCCGGTGCCAGTCTCGTAGATGCGGCGAAGCGTGGCCTTGTCGCTGACGATCTTGCCACCGAGCGGGAAATCCGGCCCCTTCACTTTCTCGAGGAGCTGTGCGATGGTCGATTCGGGGTTCTCGATCAGGAAGATGCAAGCGCGCAGCACCTCGGCCATGTTGTGCGGCGGAATGTTCGTCGCCATGCCGACCGCGATGCCGGCGGTGCCGTTGACGAGCAGGTTCGGGAACTGCGCGGGCAGCACGATCGGCTCGCGTTTGTTCCCCGCATAGTTGTCGCGATAGTCGATCGTCTCTTGATCGAGTTCGGTGAGTAACGGCGATGCGGCGCGTGCCAGTTTGGCCTCAGTATAACGGTACGCCGCCGGTGGGTCGCCATCGACCGAGCCGAAGTTGCCTTCGCCGTGGATGAGCGGCACGCGCATCACCCATTCTTGCGACATTCGCACGAGCGCTTCGTAGATCGCGCCGTCGCCGTGCGGGTGGTAGTTCCCCATCACGTCGCCGACGATCTTCGCGCATTTGAGCGCTTTTTTGTCGAACGTCAGATTCGAGTCGTTGTACATCGAGAACAGGATGCGCCGCTGCACCGGCTTCAAACCATCGCGGACATCGGGGAGCGCGCGGCCCGTCACGACCGACATCGCGTACCGTAAAAAACGGGAACGGACTTCGGTGGCAATCGAAACGGTTTCGATCAATTCCGCCATCGCGTGAGAACCTCTGGGACACTGTACGAAAGTTCATACGAATATACCGCACGTTCCCGATCTGGGAAGGTGGGTGGCAACGAAAAAACCCCGCCCGAGCAAGATGCGGGCAGGGTACACGATATTTCTTTCGACAACAATTCCAGCATCGCGACGCGAATTCGTCCCAGACAATTGTAGCCCTCTCGCTCCGCGAGAGGACAGCAAAACCATCGCAAACGAATATCTAAGCGGTCAATGCCACACGCTTACCTCTCGCGGAGCGAGAGGGCTACATAAGAACCGTATGCGAATTCGACTTACTTTTCCACCTTCGCGGTGCCGATGGTTGCGATGGTTTTCGGTAACGGGTAACACTCCAATATCGCGTCGAGGTCTTCGGTGTAATCGGCGGGCACTTCCTCGAAGCCCTTCAGGTTCCAGATCATCATCAGTGGCCGATACTGTGCGGTTTTGTGTGCGGTCGTCAGGCCGGTGCGGAGTTGCTCGATCGTGCGTTCGTCGATCGAACCTTTGCGATAAACGACAACCGTTGCGGGAAACAGTTCCGATTTGCAGATGACGCGAAGTTGTTTCGCACCACCCGGTTGCAGGTTGAGGTAGCCTGCGTAGGCCGCCGCATCGACGAGAGCGGCTTCGCTTTCGCCATTCGCCACCGCGTTCAAAGCTTCCTCAGATGTCAGCCCTTTTTTCGTCGAAGTTCGCACGCTCGTCGCAGGTAGGCCCGCACGGGCTTTGTCGATGTACGCGATGCAATGCCCCTTCGTGCCGCGTGGAATCGTCAGACATTCGCCTTCGAGTTCGCGGAGGCCTTTCGCGGTGCAGTCTTTATGAACGACCACGAATGCTTGCAGCGTGCGGCCCTGCGGCATGGCGAGCGCGAGCGGGATAAACTCGGGGTTTTGCTTGTGGACCCAGGCGTATTCGTAGCCGTGAAACACGCCGATGTGCAGCTTTTCGTCGTGGATGTTCTTCGCGAGTGCGAAGGCATCCGCGTGAATTTCGACATCGCCGGTCAGGCCCGTTTGTTTCTCGATGAGCGATCGGAATGGCCGCGACAGGGCTTGCACGAGGCTCGGTTGCACGTCGCGAAACATGCTCTGGATCATGCCGATTTTCAGGCCCGGCTCGGCCGCAGTCGATAGCGCTGCCCCGTACAGGATCGCGAGGAGAACGACGCATATCGATGGAGACCTACGAGCCACAAGCCACCCCCTCACGGTGCCGCTCGCGCGGAACCAGCCAGAACGGATCGGGAATTAACGGGCAATGTCTAAGCTCGGGAACGCCGGTTTGACGCCCCCCGCAGTCACGCGCTCGAGCGAAGTCAGTGCCTTGAGTTGCTCGTACACGGTTTCGAGATACTCCGCCTGCGACTCGGCCGCGAGTGCTTCATTCAAAATTAGCACGTCGTACTTTTTGATGTTCTGTGCGTTGTCCCGCGACAGTTGTACCATCTTCTTGCCCGTCTCGAAACGCCCTTTGGCTAACTCGACTTTCTTGCTGGCCGACTGCCAGTTCAAAAACGCATTCACCGCTTCCAGTTGCACGAGATCGCGGGTCTTTTCGAGTAGCACATCTTGTCGCGCACTCAATTCGGTGGCACGGGCCACGCGATCTTCCCGCTTGCCGGCAAGAGTCGTCGGCATCTCCGGGGCGAGCGCACCGGGGCGGTATTCGCCGTTGCGAAGTGCCGCCGGTACCGTGCGGCTATGTAGATCGCTACCCGCCGCAAGTGTCGGCACAGCCTGGCGATACTTGATCTTGCACTGCGCCTGGATCTCCAGCCGAAACGCATCGACACCCGCCGACGCCTGAACGAGTTCGGGCCGCCGGTTCAACGCCAACGCGACAACGTCTTGCTGCGTCAGGTTGCCAGACATCACCGGGAGTTCGGTATCGCGCGGGATGAACGCATACGATTGATCGACGCCCATCGCTTCCTTCAGTGCCGCGAGCGAAAGCAACTGCCCCGTTTGGGCCGTAATCCGTGGCCGCTTCACTTTCGCGATACCATCTTCCATCCGAAACAGCGAGAACTGATTCAAATCCTGCTGGGCACCTTCCTTGACGAGATCTTCGGCGATCTTGTAAAAGACTTCCATCTGCTCGATGAACTCGGTGGCCGTCAGTTCCTGTTGCCGTGCGTAAACGTACGTGAAGTACATCCGCGTCACATCGTAAACGTTCTCGGCTTCGACCTTCTGAATCTCCGCCTGCGAAACGAGTAATCCCTTCGCCGCCTGTTCGCGACGAACGGGAACGTCTGGCGACAACCTCGCCGCCAACGGACTCAGGTTCATGATGCCGCGATAACCCGCTTCGCTCGCCGCATGACTCGCGTGTGCCGCCCGGATATTCGGCTGACGTTCGCGGGCAATATCCAAACATTCCTTGAGAGAAAGCGTCGTAACATCGCTGGCCACAGGCTTCGCTACCGCTTTCTTATCCGCATCGGCGGCATGGAGTGTCGGCGTCCCGCACGTCAACCACGCGCACAAACAATTCGCTGCCAAAGCCGCGAACGAGTATCGGCGACGATGGCGATTCCGTGACATCATGAGTCCGCACTCCCTAACGGCTACTTGTGAGTAACCGCACTCGCCCCGGCGGATCCATCCGCCCGAGAACGGGTGTACCCGTAACATCGGCTAAAGTTCGCTCCGCACTGGATAACGGTTATCCAACTTGAGGCGAGAATGCGTACTTTCGGATCGGTTGTTCCGGATAGTCGGGATTCGCGAGTCCATCTGTGGGCAGGGGCTGGGCTGCTACATTCGGATCGAGGCCAGTCAGTGTCTCCGGTGCCGTTCACGTTTTTTGGCCTGGTTTCAATTGCGGCGATTTTGGGTAGCAGGGAATGATTCCACCACTTACCCACCCACCCATCCCTGGAATCATTCCCGATTTCGGAATC
>JAYVQG010000403.1:0-13646 GCA_043757025.1 Limnoglobus sp. | reverse complement strand
CCGTGCCCACTTCGTCCCGCCCCACTGCCGAGTCAAACGACGCAAACCACAAAGCCTCGCCGCCTCATAGAGCGTAGATTCCGAGTTGCGGCACTAGCCACGATTCGGACTGCGGTAGAATGCGCCTGCGAACGTGTTAGCCGGAGTTAGCGCGTTGCTACGGTCGCTTATCTTACGCAATGGGTTCGAGCACATCCGCCGGAAATTTCCGGAAATCGACATCATTCGCCTAAACCATCCATGTTGCGGAACCGTCAAAGCGTATACGGGAATATTCGTGCAAGAACGGAATGTCCGATCCGTAGGGAATGCAATCGAACTGAGTGTGATGGCGATTGCGAGCGGTACGCGGGTCGAACCCGATAAGTAACGGGTTGCTGTGTGCATCTCGGTAAATCACCGAGTAGTAGTAAGGATTGGGACGAGTTATTGCGAAGGAATAAAGAGATAGACACCCGACCGTAGGTAGTAGCGGTGCGTAGCGATTAGGAAGTGTGCGCCAGTCGCGCAATGCTGACAGAGTGGGAAATCCGGAGTGTTTGCGGAGGATCGCATATCCACCTTGTTCCGAATTTTGTTTAATTACAGTCAGCGATAATGCATCAGTGTCGATTGTTCTGGTTTCGACTATCATTCAAACGCACAACTTGACAGTTTCATCCACCGAGAGGTTTTGAATCATGGCCCAAGATTCCTTTTTTGCCCGGCGTACGCGGAGCTTTTTCCGTCGCCCCACGTTCCGCACCACGATCGCGGCTCAGCCCAAACGTACGAAGCTAGAAGCACTCGTTTTAGAGCATCGCGACATCCCCTCGGTCAGCGGCTTTGTTTTCCAAGATTACAGTGCGAATGGTAACTTCGACAAAACATCGACGATTCCGAACGCGGGCGGAACGGCCAACCCCGCGACGCCGGGAACGGTTGCGACGGCGGTCGATATCGGCGTCGCGAACGTCAAGGTGACGGTATTCAACTCGGCGGGTGGCAAAGTCGATCAAGTCGTGTCGAATGCTTCCGGAGCGTGGTCGAGTGCGTTGACGACGGCCGGCCAGCCGTATCGCCTCGAATTTACTAGCTTGCCAGCCGGCTTCACGTACGGGCCGCACGGTGCGACGAACGGCACTTCGACGCAGTTCGTCACCGATGGCGCGACGACGGCGAGCCTCGGCATCATTAAGACAGCCGAGTATTTCCGCACCAACCCAACGCTGCTCACGAGCCAGTACTTGTTCGGCTCTGCAGCCGGTGCCGACCAAACCATCCCTGCGATTCTGAGCTTCCCGTACAGCGCCGGTTCGACCGATCAAGCGACGGGTACGAACTCGAACTCGCCGCAGAACGGCGAACGCGCCGTGGCGATTCCCACGGCGCAAGTCGGCACGACGTGGGGCCTCGGTTACAACCGCACGCAACAGAGCTTTTACGCGGCGGCGTTCATCAAGCGCCACTCGGGCTTCGGCCCAGGCGGCGCGGGTGCCATCTACACTGGCGCACTGCCGCAAACGAACGTGGCGAACGAAGTCACGACGGCGAGCACGTGGGTGAACCTGCAAGGTGCGACTGCGAAGATCGGCAACACGAACACGACCTTTGTCGTCGATACGCTCGGTGCGTTCAACGCCTACATAAGGGGCCGTAGTGCCTCCGGTTTCAATTACGACACCGATGGTGGCGACACGGGTTGGAATGCGGTCGGCAAGTCTTCGCTCGGCGGGTTGGCGGTCAGCGATGACGGCACGAAAGTGTTCGTGATGAACTTGGCCGATAAACAGCTGTACGTGATCCCCGTTCTGGCGAACGGCGCAGCCGACACCACGAATATTCGCGCATACGTCGTTCCGACCCCGGCGGGCGCGACTGCGGCCGATGTGCGTCCTTACGCGGTCGAATTCCGCAATGGCCTGGTTTATGTCGGCCTCGTCAATTCGGCCGAATCGACCGGCGTGCGAGCCGATCTTCGCGGCCATGTCTACACCTTCGACCCCGCGACGGGAGCCTACTCGGTGGCTTCGGTCGTCACCGATGGCGGCGGGGCGGGCTTCGACTTGTCGTACGGTCGGCAATCCAGTTTCGGCGGCAGCGATAACTTTCTCCCGTGGTCGCCGGTGTACAACCGCGTGATCGCGAATCAGCTCGCTGGCCCTGGTGGCGAGCAACTTTTCACCTCGCAATATCCGCAACCGATGCTCTCCGGAATCGCGTTCGATTCGGCGGGTAACATTAGCTTGAGCATTCGCGATCGCAACGGCGATCAAACCGGTCGGGGTACGCTTTCGAATCCGGGAACCAATGTCGCGCTGAATGCTGGCCGCGTCGAAGGCGTCGTTTCGGGTGAATTGCTGCGTGCGTTTATCAACACGCCAGGCAACCCGAGTTCGGGTTGGCTGCTGGAGTCGGCGGGGGCAAGCCTCGTCGTCGGCAATCCCGGTACCGGTACTGGGCCAGCCAGCGGTGCTGGTCCGGGTGGTGGCGAGTTCTATGGCCAGGATGGAATCAACTCGAACGGGCACCGCGGTACCAGCCTCGGCGGCATCGTCCAAGTGCCGGGCTTCCCCGACATTGTCAACACGCACTTCGACCCGCAATTTTCGGGAGCTTTCCGTACGGGTGGAACGCGCTGGTTCCGCACCGCCGATGGCCTACTTCAGAAGAGCTACCAGATTTACTCGGCGAACCAGGGCGCAGCCGCATCGAACGACCCAACGGGCACCTTCGGTAAAGCCAACGGTCTCGGCGACCTCATCGCCATCGAGACCGATCCACCAGTGGAAATCGGCAATCGCATTTTCCGCGATCTGAACAACAATGGCATCCAGGATGCGAACGAACCCGGTATCGCCGGCGTCACGGTCGATCTCTACAACTCGACGGGTGTCACCAAGCTCGGCTCGGTCGTTACGGCCGCCGATGGCTCGTACTACTTCAACTCCGGTGGCGCACCGGGTACGATTTCCCCGAACGAAAACTACAACATCGCCGCACTCAAAGTCGGCAGCAAGTACGTCGTTCGCATCCCGAACGTCACGGGTGGTGCGCAGCAATCGAAATTGTCGGGCTTCACGCTGACGACGGCGGGCGCGTTGGACACGGGTGATGGAACCACCATCGACGGCAACGGCGACCTGCGAAACTCCGATGCCTTGCTCGTCGGCACCAACGGCGATATCGCCGTCGATCTCACATCGAATGCCAAGGGGAACAGCGTACCGAACTTCGATGCGGGCTTCGCCGACGGCGTGTCGCTCGGTAACTTCGTGTGGGAAGACGCAAACAACAACGGCATTTTCGATGCGGGCGAAGCCGGTATCGATGGCATCACGGTGAACCTGTATCTCGACGCCAACGGCGATAATGTCCCCGACACCGTCGCTCCGTTCGCAACGACAACCACGGTCGGCGGCGGCAAGTACCTGTTCTCGGGCATCGCCCCGAACAAGTACATCGTGGAAATCGTCTCGCCAGCCGGCTTCCGTAGCAGCAGCGGCACGATGTTCGACCCCGTCTCAGGTCCATTCGAGTCGGGCCTCAGCGGCAACAGCCTCGTCGACAATCAGGACCACGGCAAGACGTTCTCCGGCAATATCAACACCGGCTTCGTCATCCGTGCGAATACCGTGCAGTTGTTCGGCCCCGGCAACGTCGGCAACCCGAACGGTAACCCCGGCCCAAACGACGCGAACCTTCTGCAAGACTTCGGCATTTATCGTTCGTACTCGCTCGGTAATCGCGTCTGGTTGGACAAGAACAACAGCGGCACAATCGACGCTGCCGACGGTGCGACGCCCGGTATCGACGGCGCGGCGGTCCGCTTGTATCGCCCGACCGACTTCGATGCCGTAGGTAACTTGCTCGCGGGCAAAACCGCGATTGCGACCACGACGACCGCCAACGGCGGTTACTACCGTTTCGATAGTCTCATCGGTGCGACCGCTGCGAACGCGGCGGCTGGCAGCTACGTCGTCGTCGTCGACAAGTCGGTCGGCGGGTTGACGAACCTGCGTTCGAGCACGGGGGGGGCCATCTCCTCGAAATACGAGCCAGCCGCCAACGCGATTCCGCTCGTCGGAACGACCGATAGCGACGACAACGGCACGACGATCGCGGGCAACCTCGTCCGCACGGGGACGTTCATCCTCGGGCCAGGGACGAATGCCCCGCTCTTGGAGACCGACCTCGTCGGCCTTGCGAACCCGCAAGGCACGATCGATGGTCAAGCCGACCTCACCGCCGACTTCGGCTTCTTCGCACCGCTTTCGATCGGGAATTTCATCTGGGAAGACGCCAACAACAACGGCAGCTTCGACGCGGGTGAGAAATTGTTCTCGGGCGTCAACGTTACGCTGATCGACTCGCTGGGCAACACGGCGGGCAGCAAAACGACGGGTGTCGATGGCAAGTATCTGTTCAGCAACCTGACGGCGGGTACTTACACCGTTCGCGTCACGGCCCCGGCCGGTTACCTCAGCAGTTCGGGCTTCAACGGCAGTCAGTTCGGTCCGTTCGAGCCAGCCGCGCAAACGAACGTCGATAGTAGCGACCACGGGACGTTGAACGCCGCAATCACCAGCGGTACGTTCATCGATTCGGTCGTGACGCTCGGCGATCTTGGTGCGGTCGGCAACCCCGACACCGTCTTGGCCGCGAACGATGCGAACTTGCGACAAGACTTCGGCTTATTCCAGCCACTCGCAATCGGTAACCTCGTCTTCGGCGACATCAACAACAACGGTACGCTCGACGTCGGCACCGAACAGGGTGTCGCGAACGTGACGGTAACGTTGATCGACTCGTTCGGCACGACCGTCGCCACGACGAAAACGAGTCCGCTCGGGGCCTATCGCTTCGACAACCTGACGGCAGGCAATTACACCGTGCGGCTCACGCCGCCAGCTGGGTTCATTAGCAGTACGGGTGGCCTCAGCACGACGAGCGGCCCGTTCGAGCCGGCCACGCAAAACATTACCGACAGCACCGACCACGGCACGAACAACGCCGCGTTTATCGACTCGAAGGTTACGCTCCTCGCCACGGGTAACCCCGACGAAACGGGTACCGCAAACCTTCGCCAGGACTTCGGCATCTGGCAGCCGCTTTCGCTCGGCGATCAGGTTTTCAACGACGTCAACAACAACGGCACGTTCGATGCGACCGAAAAGGGTATAGCGGGTGTGGCCGTCGATCTGCTCAATTCGTTGGGTGCGGTTCTCACCTCGACGACGACGGGTGCGACCGGCAGTTACCTGTTCACCGGCCTGACGCCGGGCCAGTATCGCGTTCGCATCACGCCGCCCGCAGGCTTTGTCAGCAGTACGGGCAACCCCGCTAATGAAGTGGCCGGTCCGTTCGAGCCGGGTGTCAACACGACCGACAACAACGTCGACCACGGCACGAAGGCCGGGGCGTTCATCCAGACCGACCTCGTCACGATCGCGACAGCGGGTTCGGCCTCCAACCCAGACTCCGCAGGCACGGCAAATCTTCGCCAGGACTTCGGCATCTTCGCTCCGGTACCACCCGTACCGCCAGTCGTCGTCTCGCTCGGTAACACCGTGTTCGAGGACGCGAATAACAACGGTAAGTTCGACGCCACCGAGAAGGGTATCGCGAGTGCAACCGTGACCCTCATCAATTCGAGTGGTGCGACCATTGGCACGCAACTGACGGACATCAACGGCAATTACCGCTTCAACAATCTGGCACCGGGCAAGTACACGGTGCAAGTGACGACCCCCGCTGGCCTTGTCAGCAGCACGGGCACCGTCGGCAGCCCAACGGGGCCGAACGAGCCGGGCGTTTCGGACAACACCGATAACGTCGACCACGGTACGACCAGCGGCGCGACCGCGACGACGACCGTCATCCTCGGCAACCCGACGATTGGGACCGATCCGATCAACCCCGATGAAGGTGGCCTCGCCAACCTTCGCCAAGACTTCGGTTTCTTCCGCCCACAAGCGGTCGGTAACCTCGTCTTCATCGACGCCAACAACAACGGCAAACGCGATTCCAACGAAGCTCCATTGGCGGGTGCCGGTGTCAGCATCATCAACGCCGCCGGTGTCACGATCGCCACGCAGACGACTGGGATCGATGGCAAGTACTTGTTCACGAACCTCGTGCCCGGCGATTACCGCGTGCAAGTGACGGCTGCCGGGTTCATCAGCAGTACCGGGAAGTTCGGCAGCCCAACGGGGCCGAACGAGCCAGGGCTGACCGATACCAGCGACAATACCGACCACGGCACGACGGTTGCGGGTTCGAAGTTCGAATCGACCGTCACGCTGTTGCCCGGTGCGACCGCTAACCCAGACGGTGCGGACAACCTGCGACAAGACTTCGGCTTCTTCCAGCCGCTTTCGTTCGGGAATCAAGTCTTCACCGATACGAACAAGAACGGCAAGTTCGATGCGGGCGAGCCGGTCGTTCCGAACATCACCGTGAACCTCCGGGACACGACCGGAAAGGGTGCGATCCTGCTGACCACGGTCACCGGTGCCGACGGCAAGTATTCGTTCGGGCTGCTGACGCCCGGCACGTACGTCGCCGAGATCATCCCGCTCGCCGGTGTTACGCCGAGCAGCCCGCCGGCCAACCCGATCAACAACACGGGTAACCTCAACGTCGGTGCCCAAGTCGGTGCCACGATCCAGTCGGCTCCGTTCACGCTCGTTGCGGGTGCGGCCCCATTCGTCGAGGGGAACACCAACGGTAACGCCTTCGTCACGGGTGACTTCGGCTTGACCGGCCTCGCGATGATTTCCGGCTTCGTCTATCGCGATCCGAACATCGACGGCAGTTTCGACATCACTCGCGGCGATACGCCGTTCCGCGGTATCGTTGTGACCCTGACTGGCGTCGATGCGGCAGGAAACCCCGTTACGTCGCGCAGCACGACGACCGACATCAACGGCTTCTACAAGTTCACCGATCTCATTCCCGGTACTTACACCGTTACCGAGACGCAGCCCGGCGGGTTGATCTTCGATGGCCTCGATACGCTCGGCGTCGGTGGGAACACGCCGACCAAGCCACGCAAGAACGCGCTCAGCGTGACGCTGAACGCCAACGACAACGGGACGAACTTCAACTTCGGTGAAATTCCACCCGCAAACGTCTCTGGTTTCGTGTACGTCGATCAGAACCGCAACGGGATCAAAGACCCCGGCGAGCGACCGATTCCCGGTACCCGCGTCACGATCAGCGGAACCGCCTTCGCAGGCAGCGTGCTGGCCCGTCCGCTCGTGGGCAGCGACGTGCCCGGTGGCTCGCTCAGCATCCTCACCGGCCCCGATGGCGGCTGGGAATTCCTGGCGTTGCCTACCGGTATCTACACCGTTCAGGAAACGCAACCGGCAAACTTCTTCGACGGCCAAGAGCAAAACGGCGACCCGACGATCAACCCGGTGATCACGAACGACGTGTTCTCGTCGATCGTGCTTGGGGCCAACGGGTTCAACGGTCCGCTGAACTTCGGCGAGTTCACGACGCCGGTCGGTTCGATCGATCCGAACGATCCGTCGAAGCAGAACTTCCTCGGTTCGTCGGGCAACAACAGCGGTGGCGTTCTGCCGCCCCCCGGTGGCCCCACGCGTACCCCAGTCAACTTCAACCCGGCCTTCACGACGACGACGGGCACGCCGAACAAGCCCGCGTTCGTGATCGCGGCTGCCGGTGCGGGTCGAGCTCCCCAAGTGCGAGTTCTCGATTACGCGACCGGTGCGGAGAAGTTCCGCTTCAACGCCTACGAAGACAGCTTCACCGGTGGCGTGCGGACCGCAACGGGCGATGTCAACGGCGATGGCGTCGCGGACATCATCACCGCAACGGGTGTCGGCGGCGGACCTCGCATCCGCGTCTTCAGCGGTGTCGATGGTAGCCTGCTGCAAGAGTTCTTCGCCTTCGAACCGACGTTCCGCGGTGGCGTGTTCGTAGCGGCGGGCGATGTCGATGGCGATGGCCGTGCGGACATCATCGTCGGTACCGAGGTCGGTGGCGGCCCACGCGTCACGGTCTTCAGTGGCCGTACCGGTGCCGTGCTCCAGAACTTCTTCGCCTTCGATCAAGATCAACGCGGTGGCGTTCGCGTGGCCGCCGGAGACTTCAACGGCGACGGCAAAGCGGAAATCGTCGCGACGACCGGTAAAGGCGTGCCGACGCGAGTGCGGGTCTTCGACGCGGTCACGCTCAACCCGCTCCAGGATTACGCACCGTTTGAAGCCTCGTTCACCGGTGGTGTGAACCTCGCAGTCGGCGACTTCAACGGCGATGGCGTCGCAGACATCGTCACTGGTGCCGAGTCCGGTGGCGGGCCTCGCGTGCAAGTGTTCGACGGCAAGACGCAGGCGGTTCTCTCGAACAGCTTCGCCTTCGAACCGACCTTCACCGGCGGCGTGCGAGTCGCGACGCAAGACGTGAATGGCGACGGCAAAGCCGACTTGATCGTAACCCCCGGCCCTGGCGGTGCGTCCCGCGTCCGCGTGCTGCGTTCGACCGATCTCAGCACGATCGACGACTTCTACGCCTTCAACCCCGACTTCGTCGGCGGTGCCTACGTCGGCTAAGACTGTCGGATGAATGAAACGAGCAGGCCACCCGAAAGGGTGGCCTGCTTCGTTATCGCTTCTCGGCGGGTAGCATTTGGGCGAGTGCTGCGGTGGCCCAGGAGGTGGCGGCCACCGATAGGAATTGATGTTTCTCGTACGGGTCGCCGTTGTCGAAGTATGGCTGAACCGCCTTCGCGCGCGTTTCCACTCGCCACGAGCCATCGGCATGTTGCGTGCGAATCAGGTAGGCAGCGGCACGCACGGCGATCGCGTCGTCGCGCCGCGTCCCGGTCTGGCGCAGCACGTAGAGCACTTGCCCCGTCGCATAGGCATCGCTCGTCATGTTCGTCGTCTGCGACCAACCGCCATCCTTCCGTTGGGCGGCGATCAGCGCCGTGCGAATTTCCTCAATTGTTGCTGAATTTCCAGCAAAAAGATGCAATCCCCAGAGCCGCCAGAAGCGGTCGTCGGTGCTGTCGAGCGGTGCCTTCGCGAGCCACGTTTCCGCGAGCGTCGCGGCTTTGTCGACGTCCTTTCGCTGCGATTCGGTGGCGTAATGCTTCATGCCGATCAGCGCGAGAACCGTCGTGCCCACCTTGGAATTCATCGGCACCCGTGTGCACGACGGTGCCCACGGACCTTCGATCTTCGCCTTCTCCCCGGCAATTCCTTGCACTTGCAACAAGTACGCGACGATGGCCGTCGTGGTGTCGTCGGCCGGGCGGCCGTTCAACATCATCGCCCACAGCCCGAATCCCGCCGTTGCGGAGCCACCGGGAATGTGCTTCCCCGCGTTCATGGTTTCGATGCGTGGCTGGAAGTACTCGTGCGTGAAATCGGACTGGAATTTCAGCTCTTTCGCCTCGACCGGGATGCCGAACTTCGCCGATTCGATGGCGGCGAACATCGGCAGCGGTTGATGGTGGCACGAAAAACAGGTCGCGTTTTCCTGCCAGTTCTGCCCCGCTTGGTACAGGCGTTGCAGCCCCTGTTTCGTCGCCGTCAACGCAACGGTGTCGTTCAGCACGGGCTTCTCTTGGGCCACCGCAAACGGCAAGATTCCCGCAAACGCGAGCAGCAAAAACGGCCAAGTACGGATCATGTTATGTGCCCAGAATGTTGAATCGCGAGTCGATTGTACCATGATTGCAGCGGCGTCCTCTGCGGTTAAAAATCAATCCGACATATCGATATTCCGCCAACTCGACTGGTCCTGCGGCAACTCGGCGACTCTGTAGAGCTGGTCAACGCCGATGTCTTCGACGACAGGAACAGGAGCATTCTTGCGTTGTTCGGTGAGCGCTTCGATGAATGCGTCGGAAATGTTCGTCAGCATGACGTTTTCTCCATCGACCGATGCGATCTTGATTTCAACTCTGAGCATTATGCTTCCGACTATATACCCGATGACCATCACGGCGATCCCCACATAAAACAAAATCGTAACGATCGCGGCTGGCATTGTATCCGATAAGGAAATAGAGATGTACGTGGGAATCGCACCTGTTGCGACAATGCCAAGCATGGTGAGGAGCGGTATTTTCCTTTGATCGCGATGCTTGTCGCACACCGGCAATCGTGTTGGGATTTTGACAATTGGACGCCGAAGTGCGAAGAAGGCGATCGCTGCGAAAACACTGAAGGCGCTGCGAAATCCACTATGCCCGGTCATGCCGGTGGCCAAAATACCAGCGCTAACTAATCCGCAAACCACGAAGCTGAGCAGGACTACCCCTGGCCGAAACTCCAGCAACTTGTTCGCGGGTTTGAGAATTGTTTTGCTGCACTTCATGCAGAGCAGAGGTAGCTCGCCCGACGCCAGTTCGCGTTTGGTGAGTGAGAATTTCGCCATCGGATCGCACCTCGGGGAGTAGGCCGGATACCTATTCAGTACGACTTATCGTGCAACGAGCCACCGAGTTTATCTCGGTGGGTTTGGCATTCCCCAGATACTTTCGGATGATTGCTGTTTTGTAGGTCGGGCCGGAGGCTTTGGGAGGCCCGACAGTGCTTTCGCGCGGAACATAAAAACCATGAGGGTTGTTGTCGTTGCCGTTCGTCGGGCCTCATCGCAAAGCCTCTTCGGCCGCGACCTACGGCGTCTGATTGTTGGAAATGCAATCGGACCCGTGAACGGTTACCCCAGATGATGTCAATCCTCGTTGCGACGACGCTTCCGGACGGAAGGCGGTTCCTCGATCACCTCGAAGCCTTCGTCATCGTCGATGACCTCGGCCTCCTCGTCACTATCGCGATGCTCGACGAGCGCTGCGATGAATTTTTCTGAGATGTTGTTGAACTTCGCATTGTTGCCGTGCACGGATTCGATGATAACAGCACTCTGCATTTTCACATTGCCAATGTATATCCCGATAACGAGGACGAACATCGAAGCTGTGAAGGCTTGTACATCAGTTTCGGATGTATTTCGCTGATTGTATCGCGACATAATCAATACGAGAAACATCAAAAGATTTCCTGCAATCAAACAACCGAAAATGACATAAAGCGGCGTCTTCCACATATTTCGGTGACGATTACAGACTGGAACCTGCGAGGGGAACTTGACGATCTTCCCGCGAAGAAAAGCGTACGCGATCGCGCCGCCCAGTCCACAAGCGAATACCAGACCTACCAATACGGCCACTCGAACGGCTTTCGGCCAGAACGTCAGCGTGACTTCCATCGGTTTGCGGACGGTTTTGCCGCACTTCATGCAGAGCAGGGGCAGATCGCCCGACGCGAGTTCGCGTTTGGTGAGTGAGAATTTCGCCATCGGATCGCACCTCGGGGAGTGGGCCGGATACCTATTCAGTACGACTTATCGTGCAACGAGCCACCGAGTTTATCTCGGTGGGTTTGGCATTCCCAGATACTTTCGGATGATTGCTGGGTGGGCGGGCACTCTCTCGGTACACGGCCCCATTAGGAGCGAGATGGCGCAAGCCCGCGATGTGTGGCAGGAACTCGCCCTCCGCGATTTGGCCGCGTGCGGTCGCGCCGACGCATGGCGAACGCTTTACGACGAGTCGTTTGAAAGCGTGGCCGCGTACGTCCGTTGGCGGGCGAGTGGCCTCCCCGACTTGGTCGATGATGTTTTGCAAGAATCGTGGATGACCGCGATCCGGAAACTGCGAACGTTCGACCCGCACACCTGCCCGTTTGCGGCCTGGGTTTGCGGCATCGCTGCGAATGTGCTTCGGCATCAATTGCGAAGTCGCACGCGCTACCGACGGCGGGTGAGTGTGTTGGAAAATAGCGAACATCTGGTCGCGCCGGGCATCGACGATACCCGCGAACGGGCCGAGCGGGTGGCACGGGCGCTGGCAGAATTGCCCGAACGATACGAACGGGTATTGCGTGCGAAATACCTCGACCAGCAAAGCGTGGAACGGATCGCCAGCGACGGAGGCGAAACCGCGAAAGCGGTCGAATCGTTGCTGTCGCGCGCCCGGCAAGCGTTCCGCGAACACTACGAGCGCGACCGATGACCGACGATGAACTCGACAGCCTTCTGACGCCCATCGAAGCACCGGCAAACGTCGCGTTGCGCGAACGGCTGTTCGCGCAAACGTGGGCGCACCATCAGCGCAAACGATGCCTTCGGCGTGGCTCGGCGATGCTCGGAATCGCAGCGATATTCGTCGCCGGCGGTGCGGTCGGTTGGTACGGCAAGCCGACGCCACCGCCGGTGATCGAACGCGAAATCGAGAAAGTGTTTGTCCCCGTGCCGACCGAGCCGAAAGTCTCGCGCGATGATTTGGTGATGACGCCGGAGCAACTCGAACTCGAAGCCGAAAAGGCGCGCGACCCCGCGCAATGCGCGAGTTTCTACAAGCAAGCCGGCGATGCATTCCTGCGAGTGCGCCGCGTGGAAGCGGCGATGCGTTGCTATCGGCAACACCTCGCGGAAGGTGGAGTTGTCGCGATTCGGAGTGACGATTCGTGGATGTTGATGAACCTGAAACAATCTCAAAAGGAGAACGATCATGCGAAAGCTGACTAGTATCGCGCTGTTGGGCCTGCTGGCGATGATCTCGCTGGGTCAAGCGCCGCCACCCGAGGCCAAGCCGAAGAAAGCCCCGGAACCCAAGCCGCTGACGCTCGAGGAAGCCACTGCTGATGCGGTGCGGTACCACCCGGACGTGCGTGCCGCTGCCGCCGAAGTCGAACTCGCTCAGGCGAAGTGGCTGCAAACCAAACACAACGTGGCCATCAAAGTCGCGACGGCCAAACGCGCCGCCGAGAACCTCAAACAGCAAGTCGCAGTGGAGATGAAGGGACATCAAGTCGCCTTGGATAGCTCGAAGGGAGCAACAAAATTGCTTACCGACCAAATGAAACAAGTGAATAATACAATTTCGGCAGCGGAGTTGAGACAGGTACAGCTAATGTTTGCCCAACAAGAGTTAAGAGTCGTCGAGTCTGAAAAAGCCATGGTGAAACTCAAAGGCGAACTGGCCAACGCCGAGGCCGATTATGCAACATTCACGAACAGCAACCAGAAGGTTCGAGTGGAAGTTGCTGTTGAGGCTTTTGATGTTTCATGGTTCCACAGTGTGCAGCCTCTTCAGTCACCGACCGCTAAGATTTCCGGTTCGTTCGCGAATCAACTGCGTGAAGCGATCGACAAGCCGATCAAGCTCGAAGCGCAGAAAAAGGTCTATCTCGAGCAGGTTTTTACCGCGATCTTGAAGTCGGCGAATGTAACGGGAATAGTTCGAGTTCCGCGGTGGCAACAGCCAGCGTTCATTACAGATCCAATGCAAATCGATCTTCCTGGTGGCGAGCATACTTTGGGAACGTGGTTTCAACTCTATGTGGATGAAATCAACGACGCTTTCATTCCCATTTTTCCTGACGAGAATGGCAAACCTCAAAAACGCTACGAGTTATTCATTCGCGAATACGGCCTCCTCTTGGCGGATGCGAAGAATCCGCCGAGCGACACGATCACCGTCGGCGAATTCTTGAAGCAGGTTCGCGCCGAGAAGGCGAAGTGAGTCAGGGCAATCGCATTTAATTCGCTAGGAATTGCGTGAGAATCGATTCGTGGACTTTCGAGTCGAGGGCGGCGATTTGGCGTTTGCCCGACATCCACTT
>JAYVQG010000402.1:0-13671 GCA_043757025.1 Limnoglobus sp. | reverse complement strand
GAAAATCTGTGTTCGTTGCGGATGCATTTCTGGATTTTCAGCGGTTATTCGGAAGTCCCTGTCAATTAACGGTTTACAGTGGATACAGTAGAATTAGTCATCCCGCAATTTATGGAGAAATTATCAATTCCGTGGGGAGAATGGAACGAGCCACACAAGTGGCCTGTATTGATTAAAGATTTTGACGGCATCGAGCCGTTACTCAAACCGGGCGCAATCGAGGTAGAGTTGAAATCGCCGGGATTAAAGGCACTCGGAGTGATGGTCGATGCGAACAACGACCCGGCATCGCGATTCAGAAGCATTCGCAATCGCGTCATCAAAATCATGCCAGCGATCCCGATGGAGTTGCCGGCGGATGGCCTCATCATGGTAAATGATGAGGGGCTTCGATTCGGTGTGTGGTTGATGCCGAACTGCACGGCCCAGGGAATGCTCGAAACCTTTCTGTCGCTGTTCGTTGACAATTCCACGTCCAATCTGTGGTCCGTCGTGAAAACGCATTGCCAGGAAGCGAAGGACACGCACAACGCGCCGTACAAAGAGACGCATCGCGACAAGTCGCAAATCCACGCATGGCTCGCGTTGCAGAATCCGCCTGGTCAACAACTTCATAGTGCGATCATGCAGAACATCTTGGTGCCAGATTCACCGCATGCCGCGCCGTTCGAGAATTGGTTTCGCAAACTTTACGAGGTTTAGCGACCGATGCCGCTGCAAATCTTCGTCGATGCCGATGCGTGCCCGATTGTCATGCAACGATTGAAACTAGCCTACGTTCAGCGTCGGCATACGCCGGTCGTAGCGGTCCGATGGGATGCCATTCGATTACCACTGGGATTCGGATCGTAGGAAATGGGCGTGGCATCTGTTATTCTCCGATTAGACAGTATTCGTCGCTTACCGTTTGCACTTGGTGATCCATGCCTCGCTTTTTCAAATTGCGCCCGCACTCGACCGCAAAAGTGCGATCGGCGACGAAACCGTTACTGAATCTCGTCGTACTCGAATCGCGCGACGTTCCCACGCTATTCACCGTGACGAGTGGAAGCGACTTCGACACCGCGAGTGTCGATCTCACCACGGGGAAACTGGCCGCGTTCGGGAATGTCATCACGTTGCGTTCGGCAATCCTCGCATCGAATGCCACGGCGGGTACCGACGACATCGTCGTGCCTGCGGGCACTTACACGCTATCGATTGCCGGTGCGAATGAAGATGCCGGCGTCACGGGCGACCTCGACCTCACCGACTCCGTCAACATCACTGCGAGGGGTGCAGTCATTGATGCAGCGGGGCTGAACGACCGGATCATCCAGATTTTCGCGGGCGTGACGGCGAATCTCGTTGGCGGCACGTATCAGAACGGACTGCTCTCATCGGCTAGCGGTGTCACCGCGCAGGGCGGAGGGATTTTCAACGCCGGCACGCTCGTTCTCTCGAATGCCACAATTTCCGGGAATGTCGCGAAAGGAGCGATTCGTGGTGGGGGTGGGTCCGCCGACGGCGCGCAGGGCGGTGGGATTTACTCCTCTGGCAACATCACGATCAACGGTAGCATCCTGACGGGGAATCAGGCGATTGGCGGCGACTCCACGGGAATGATCTCATCTAACGCAGTCGGGGGGTTCGCCCAGGGGGGTGGCCTTTACTCCGCCGGCGCGAATACGACAATTTTGGTAAGCCGCATCACCGGTAACTTCGCGCGGGGCGGGCAAGCGAGTGCCCCGATCTCGACAGGTGCAACGGGTGGGGATGCGAATGGAGGCGGGGCATCGCTCAACGGCGCGTCGGCGACGGTGACCGGCACCAGTATCGATGCCAATCGGGCGATCGGCGGTTCGGTCAGCACCGGAAACAACCCGACCGGTGGCGCGGCGAATGGCGGCGGGATCGAGTTAGCCGTCAATAATGCCACAATCACCGAATCGGTCGTCGAAGCGAACCGACTTCTTGGGGGGTCGGCGACGGCTGATGTGAATTCGAGTGTCGCCTTCGCTGGCAATACCCGCGGTGCAGGGATTCACGTTCGCGGGTTTATGGGTAACAACAGTTTCGAGAACGGTACGATTTCTGGAAACAGCGCACAGGGCGGCGATGCCAATAACACGGCATCGCCGTTTCGCGGGGCCGCTTTTGGAGGAGGAATCGCATACGACGGAATGAGCTCCGCTTCACGGATTGGCAATGCGACCATTACAAATAACGAAATCCTCGACGGCGTCGGTATTCCGAGCACGAATTCCAGTGGTGGTGGCGTGTATTACGCCGTTGAAGATCCGAGCTCTTCTCTCAAGGTCACCAGCACGATCATCGCCGGAAATCGCGCACCCACGCCGTCTGACACCGCCATTTCGTCTCCCGCGTTTCCGATTACGTCGCTCGGCTCGAATCTGATCGGCATCAGTAGTCCCGGTGTGGGTTTCGTCGATGGCGTCAGTGGCGACCAGGTCGGCACCACGCTGGCACCACTCGATGCGAAACTGACGCCGATCGCAAACTTCAGCAATGGGAATTTCCAGTCGCGCGCCCACGGCCTCAACATCGGCAGTCCCGCACGCGACAAGGGTGTTGCCAATGGGTTCACGAACGATCAACGCGGCCCCGGTTTCTTTCGCGGGATTGGGGTGAGCGCCGACGTCGGCGCACTCGAGACGCAAGATCCGACGTTGACGCAGATCACATTTACATCGCCAGCCGATGGCGTTGCGTTTCCCGTTCTCGTGGAAGTGAGCGATCCGCGGCTCCTGCCATCGGGGACTGCGCAGGTGTTTCTCAATAGCGTGCTGGTCGGTTCCGGCACGCTCGACGCGATGGGGAAAGTGACGATCAACGTACCGGGTCAAACCCCCGGCATCAAAACGATCTCGTTCACCTACAACGGCGATGCCGCGTATCGACCGGCTTCGATTTCGACGACGATCACCATTTTGACCGCCACGTCGAATACCATCACAGTGACACCGAACCCTGCCGTCACGAACCAGCCCGTCACGTTTCAATCGAGGGTGACATCGTCCACCGGGGCAATTCCAGCGGGTACGGTGACATTTTTCGTCAACGATGTTCCTTTCGGTGCGCCGGTCACGCTCGATGCCGCTGGTCTTGCCACGCTCAACATCCCCGGTGGATTCGCGGCGGGCACTTACGGAGTGAACTCGGTTTACAACGGCAACGCGACCTTCGCCGTGTCGACCTCGACGACGATTGTGACGCTCGTCGTCGCCGATCCGGTCGCGACATCGACCACCGTGAGTGCCGCACCGAACCCCGCGTTCCCGTTTCAAGCACTGACACTGTTCGCGAATGTGGCGTCGAGCAGCGCGTTGCCACCCGGCAGCACGGCGTCGTTCACCATTAACGGCAGTAACGTCGGTTCGGCACTGATTGACGCTTCTGGCAATGCTTCGCTCGCGCTGCCTGCCGGCCTCGCTCCAGGTACTTACTCCGTTGCGGCGAGCTTCGCGGGCAGTTCGGGGTTCCTCGCATCGAGTTCCGCACCGGTCGCGTTCAACGTGAGTCCTTCGCCGACGGCCACGACCGTGGCATTTGCACCCGCCAACCCCAGCGCGAACGCGCCGATTACATTGTTCGCCAACGTCACCGCGACATTCGGCACACCGACTGGCACCGTCGATTTCTTCGTGGACGGTTCGCTCGTGGGCAGTGGCATACTCGATGCAGCCGGGAACGCGACGTACGCACTTTCGGCAGGATTGGCAGCGGGGCCACACAACCTCACCGCAACCTTCACCGGCGCGGCTTCGTTCACTTCCTCGGCATCTTCGCCGCGTTCGCTGACTATCGCCGCCAACAGCAGCACCACGACCCTCGCAGTTTCGCCGAACCCCGTGTTCGCAACCGACCCGCTCGTTCTCACGGCCAACGTCGTCGGTTCGGTGCCGGGTGCGATTACCGGAAGCGTGACATTCACGATCGACGGCACGAACGTCGGTGCGGCAACGCTCGACGCGAGCGGTAACGCCACGCTGACTTTGTCCGCTGGTCTCAGCGTGGGAAGCGGCTCGTCTTCCATCGTCGCGAACTTCAGTGGCGACAGCCAATTTTCCGGCTCGACTTCGACAAGCGTCACCCTTCGCGTCAGTGCCGTTCCCACACGAACGCAACTCGTCGCGACGCCAAACCGCACGGCATTCGGCAACGCGGTCACACTTACGGCGAATGTCGCATTTGCCCCTGGGACATCGCCGCAAACGGCGGGTGTGAATCCAGCGATCTTGAATGGCACCGTGAACTTCTTCAACGGGGCCACGTTGCTCGGTTCCGCACCGGTCGCGAACGGCAACGCGACACTGACGACGTCCGCATTACCGATCGGTGTCAACACGGTGTCCGCAGTGTTCGTACCGGCGTCGGCGGACTTGACTTCGAGCCGCAGTACCGCTTCGGTGCAAGTCGATCCCGTACCGAAGCCGATCCGCGAAGTCTTTGCGGTCGGTTCGGGCTTCTGGGGCGGCCAAAGCATCGTCAACGTCTACGATGCGAACGGCACACTGATCAAGCAGTTCGTGCCATTCGGTGCGAGTTACACGTGTGGCGTCGTCGTGGCGACCGCCGATGTCACGGGCGATGGCGTAGAAGATATCATCGTCGGAACGGCGTTCGGCGGCGGGCCGCACGTCAAAATCTTCGATGGTGTCACTTTTGCACTCCTCAGCGAGTTCTTCGCCTACGATCCGAATTTCCGTGGAGGGATCACGCTGGCAGCAGGCGACCTCAACGGCGACGGGATTGCCGAAATTGCGACCGGTGCCGGCCCCGGCGGCGGCCCACAGGTCAACGTCTACTCGTACGCCAACGGTAGTGTCACGACGCTTTCGAGCTTCTTCGCCTACGATCCGAATCTGCGTGGCGGTGCCAGTGTGGCCATCGGTAGCGGCTTGCTCGTGACGGGAGCCGGCTTCGGCGGCGGCCCTCAAGTTCGCGTTTTCCAAGGCTTATCGCTCACCGAAGTCGGCAGTTTCTTCGCGTTCGATTCGACCACGCGCGTCGGCGTCAACGTCGCGATTTCCGAATCTGGGTCGAACAGCCCGCTCTCGATCATCGCCAGTACGCCCGCCGGTCGCGGCACGCCGCTCGTACAGACCTTCACCGCCAACGGCACGCCACTCGCCTCAAGCCTCGCATTCGAGGCCGGCTTCGATGGCGGCGTCACCACAACCAGCGTGAGGCTGCCAAACGGCTCCGTCCGCACCGTCTTCGGCAGTGGCTTCGGCGGCGCACCGCGAGTTCGCGTCATCGATTCGACCGGCGCAACGATCTCCGACTTCTACGCCTTCGATGAAAACTCCCGCGGCGGCGTGTTCGTCGGGTAAACCGCATCGAACAAATTAGCCGCGACGCGCAGGCTTTGCGTAGCGGAGCGCGTGGATTTCACCTACCTCCAAACACTCGACGAATTGGGGTGACGCGCACGCGCTCCGCTACGAGGACTCCGGGTCGCGGCTAATTCCGCACACTCAGGCTAACGATACCGATCCTTGTTAGCCCTTTTCAAGCCATTGATGTGCGTGGCGTTTGAGGTTCATCGTCCTCGGTCGCAACTCGATACCCAATCAAACCGGCAATTGCGTTCACGGTTACCAACTGCTTCTCTCGATCCGTGGCAGATCGATACTCAATCCAGACGTCTGAGTACGGGAACAAAAGAAACTCGACCCAATCTTCCTCTGCACCGTCGCGAATCGACACCCACACGGATTCCCCGAACAGCGACCGTTGACTCTGCAAAATAATCTCTGGCGTTCCGCGAGCGAACATCTGGTGGTAATTTTCGCGTACTTTCGCATCGCCCAGAACCCAATCGAAGCGGACTTGCCGAAAAGCGGGTGCGATGCGACGGATCGCTTCGTCGATTGGAAGGTGATCGTCGTCCGGGTTGTAAAGTTGATCGCGTATCAATTGTGTGCCTTCGAAGTGCGCTCTCCACAGTTCCCGTTTGGCCGCGCGACCCAGGGTAAGCCGCCACGCTATTGCGAGTCGATCCGCAGCCAGGGCCAGTGCCATGAGTTCACGCCCCGCGCTTCACTACGCAAAGCCTTCGCGGCGCGGCTAAACGAATCCTGAATATTTTATACAGCCTCGATGTTCGTCGCATCCCGTTGAAACTCAGAGGCTGCCAAGGCCGCAGCGGTTCGTTCGGCTTGTCGCGCTTCCTCTTCCAACTCCTTCGTAAACTGAAGATCGCGCTCCTCGGCGCTCATTCCCTCGTTTGGCGGCGGCGGCGGCGCGGGAGTCGATTTGGCCCGCGAGATTCGATACCGGATGAGCTTATCGGCAGCTTGAACGCTCAATGTCGATTTTTCGATGCGAAGCTGTTTTCGCAATGCCAACACCGACTCGGCTGCCGCTTCGTCGACAAACTGTTTCTCGAACTGGCCGAACAGTTCCTGCCACTCGTTCGCGTAAACGCGCGGCCACTTCTTCACCGTTTGCACGGTCCGTTGCAGTGCAGTGGCAATCGCTTCCCACGACGACCCCGCCGCTTTCATTTCCGCCGCTCGTTCGCACAATCGCGCTTTCCGCACAGATGTCGCCATGATGACTCCCTCCCAAATGAGTTTACATATGAACACTCCATTGCAAAATACAAGTTTGCAAATGTTCAGTATCAGATTTCGGGTCCGCGGTTCCAGAATAGTACCACCCATACGAATTCGGAAAGTCAAAAAATCGCAGGCGATTCGACGCAAGTCGAAATTCGCGACGTGCACGGAGTGACCGAAAAATGTCTCGTCCGGTCGATTTTATGTCGCCTCCGGTCGATTTTGTGTCGGGTCCGGTCGATTTTCGGTCGCATTCGGTCGCGAAACGGTCGGTACTTGCGCCGAGTGCCAATCGAATGACCCTCGACGTAACCCACAACAACAGTTCGAGATACGGCAAAATACCTCGAAACAGATCGACGATTTGCGATCGAAAAGTGGCGTTTTGAGACGTAAAAACACCCCAAAAAACGGTTTTTGAGCGTCCGCAATTGTGACTTACGTCGATTTTTTTCTGCGAAACTTCGCCTTTCGGTCCCTTTCCGAATGCGTTATCACGATCTCATTCTTCGGAGGGCGTGGCAATGTTTCGATACGTCTCGTTGGCGGTTTTGCTATTACCGAACCCGGTACACGCACAGATGCCGTTGCGGTTGAAGTGGCAAATGGGGCAGGTGCAGACGTACGCGGTCGAACATACGACGACGATTACCGAGACGATTCCGCTTCAGAAGAACGCGAAACCGACGACCACAGTGACGACGACGAAGCTGAACATCACGCGGAAATGGACCGTAAAAGCCGTGGCCGACGATGTGGCAACGCTGGAAATGTCGATCGGCGCGATCCGGCAAGAAGTGACGAAACCGATCATCGGCACCGATGGCAAACCCGCGATGGATACGCTCGTGCTCGATTCGGCTACACCAGAAGGCGCAAAGCAGGTGGCGGAGTTCCTAAACAAGCCGATACTGACCGCGAGCGTGAATGCATTTGGCAGCGTCGCGAACATCAAAGCCACGACGGGCGAACAGGCGGTGGCACGGCTTCAGGCGGAGCTACCGTTCCGCGTATTGCTCCCGCAAAACGCCCCCGCCGCGAACGCGACATGGGATCGCACATTCGCAATCAAGCTCGATCCGCCCGTCGGCACGGGAGAGAGTTTCGACGCCAAACAGACGTACGCTTTCAAAGGAATTATCGGGGATCGCGCGACAATCGGCGTCGCAACAGCACTGGTAGCCGCACCGAAAGACCCGACGGAGTTACAACCGCTGCTACCGTGGCTTTGGGAAGGCGAAGTGGTTATCGATGCAAAAGCAGGTCGATACCTCGGAGCGAAATTGACTGCCAAGAAAGAGCTTGCGAACCATGCGGGCAACGGCACGAAGTTCGTTTTTGCCAGTGAATACATCGAAACGGCATTAGAAAACGAGTGATCGGCGCGCAATCCGAGTGGTGCGCCTTGCCGTTCGATGGGCGGTTTGCTTCAAAGATGAGACGACTTCCCCTTGAAACCGGTGACACCCACCGTAATATAGTGGATGCAAGTAGAACAATTGCGGGTGTAACTCAGTGGTAGAGTACCTCGTTGCCAACGAGGTTGTCGTGGGTTCAAATCCCATCACCCGCTCTCAACGCTTCCGGCGATAACGGAACGTTCGGCATTTTGGAGCCGAGAAGTCGTAGGTTGGCGGACTTCCACGCCTGACCCGCGAATATTCTCGGCTCCTCGCGTTTTTTTACCGCCTGGTCCGCAGAGCAAAATTGGGAGCCACTGATGGCCGCCGAAAACGAACCGCAATCCGAAACGACCACCTCGCACTCGTTGACCGCGCCCGACGCGATCGCAACGAAGTTGCCTCAAACAGTCGAGATTCGCGACGCGGGACCGTGCAAAAAGCACGTTAAGGTGACCGTGGATCGTGCGGCCATTGATGCCCGCCTCGACGAAAAGTACTCGGACCTGATGTTCAGCACACAATCGACAGTGCGCGGCTTCCGCCCGAAAAAGGCCCCACGCAAGATCATCGAGCGCCGGTATAAGAAAGACGTCCTCGTCGACATCAAGACCGAAGTGCTAATGGCGAGCCTCGAACAACTCGCCGACGAGCAATCGATCTCGCCACTCGCGCCCCCGGAACTCGACCCGGCGACGATTTTCATCCCCGAAGAGGGGCCGTTCGTCTATGAATTCAACATCGAGGTTCGCCCCGAGTTCGATCTGCCGCCATACAAGGGGCTGAAACTCCGCAAGCCGATGTACACGTTCACCGATGCGGACGTGGCAAAGCAAACGCGGAAAATGCTCGAGCCGATGGGCCAAATCGTTCCGAAGGTCGGAGCGAACGGTGCTGAGGCAACCGTGGCGACCGACGATATTATTACCGCAGAAGTGGTCATCGAGCACAACGGGGTCGTGGTCAACACGATCTCCGAGGTCCGCGTGAAAGTCGAACCGCGTCTAGCGATGGCCGACGGTATCGCCGAAGGATTCGCGAAGAAGCTTTCCGGTGCGAAGGTCGGCGACCAACGCACGGTCGATATGGTGATTTCGCAGGAAGTGAATAACGCATCGCTTCGCGGAAAGACTTTTCAGGCGTCGTTCAAAGTCAAAGACATCAAGACGATCAAGCAGCCAGAGATCGATGAGACGCTGTTGTCGCAGTTCGGGTTGAAAGCGAAGGAACAACTCGATGAATTCGTTCGCGTTCGCCTCGATCAGCAACTAGTGAACACGCAACGCCAAGTGGCCCGCGAAGGTGTGATCGGTCACTTATCGCAAGCCGCAAAGGTGACGCTGCCACCCGATATGCTCAAGCGTCAAGCTCGCAAAAGCATGAATCAGAAGGTCATCGAGATGCGGGCGAACGGCGTCAGCGAAGACCAGATCAAGGGTCGCCTCCGCGTCCTCGAAATGGATTCGCTAAACAGCACCGCGGCGTTGTTGCAAGAGCGATTCGTTCTGCAAAAGATCGCCGAACTCGAGAAGATCGAGATCGAAGACGAAGACATCGAGAACGAAATCGCCGAAATCGCCGACCGCGAAGGCGAGTCGTACCGCAAGGTGCGTGCCCGCATGGAAAAGGAAGACCTGATCGAGTCGTTGGCCACGGAACTGCTCGAACGCAAAGCACTCGATTTCGTGATGGCGTCGGCGGAATTTGAAGAGTACACATTGGTTCTCAGCGATAGTGCTGTCGAAGACATTGCGACGTCGTCGGTGCCCGTGTTGACCGCAGGCCAAGAAGCGGCCGAGACGCCGACAGAAACGTCATCGGAAACCCCTGCTAGTAGTTGACCGCTTGCGTACAGTATAAAGAGACGCTAGTGATTTAGGATCGGGGGGCGTCAGGCCCCCCGTTTCCGTTGAGTAACGACCGACCGACCGCACTGCGAAGTGTGGCCGCTCGCCCTATCCGAAGAAAGGCAATCGCAAAATGATGTCTCCAACCGAACCGATGGCAATGGCAATGGCCGGGCTGATGGAGCCACAAAATCAGCGAGGTGCGTATTCTCGCCAACGCACGCTCACGCTCAGCGACTTGCTCCTCGAAAACCGCATTTTGTTCATCGGTAGCTCGCCGGAAACCGGTGGCAGCCCCGTGATTACCGACTTCCTAGCGAATTACACGATCCAAAAGCTCTTGTATCTCATCACCGAGAACAAGTCCGCTGACATTCACATGTACATCAACAGCCCCGGTGGCTCGGTGTCGGCGACGCTCGCGATTTACGATACGATGCAGTTCGTCGAATGTTCGATTCACACGTATTGCATGGGCTTAGCCGCGAGTGGGGCCGCGTTGTTGCTCGCCGCGGGTACTAAAGGTAAACGCTACGCGCTGCCGAACTCGAAGGTGATGATTCACCAACCGTACGGTCAGGTCGGCGGCCAAGTCTCGGATATCGAGATTCAAGCGACGGAATTGATGAAGGAACGCGACCGGTTGAATCAGATCATGGCGAATCACACCGGTCAGCCGATCGCAGTGATCGAGAAAGAATCCGACCGCGACCGGTACTTCTCGTCCTTCGAGGCGAAAGAATTCGGCCTCGTCGACGATGTGCTGACGAAGCCGGTCATTGTGGAATCGAAGCGATAAACGGTTGTACCGACCGCGCCGGTTAGCGAACGCAAACGGAACGCGCCCACGGGAACCACCTGTCCGCGACAATACACAAACATCCACCCCTACCAACTTCATTCCCACTCGGGCGCACCGCCGATGATAATCGTGCAGCGGTTCGCCCCGAGTGTCATACTCGCGAGGACGACATGCCGCTGATTCCGATGGTGATCGATAGCAAAGGCCGCGAACAGCAAGCCTACGACATTTACAGCCGTCTCTTGAAAGACCGGATCATCTTCCTGCAAGGGGTTGTCCAAGATGAGATGGCGAACCTGATCGTCGCGCAACTGCTGTATTTGCAGTTTGAAGACCCGAAGTCGGACATTCACCTGTACGTGAACAGCCCCGGTGGTTCGGTTTCGGCGGGGATGGCGATCTACGACACGATGCAGTTCATCACTTGCCCCGTGTCGACGTATTGCATCGGCATGGCCGCAAGCATGGGAGCCGTGCTGCTTACGGCGGGTGCAAAGGGCAAACGATTTGCCCTGCCAAATGCGCGGATCATGATCCACCAACCGCTCGCCGGCATGGAAGGGACTGCGACCGACATTCAGATTCACCTGAAAGAGTTCCTGAAGACCAAGAAGCGGCTCAACGAAATCTTGATGCGGCACACTGGCAAGACGCTCGATCAGATGGAAAAGGACACGGATCGCGACAACTTCATGGCGTCGAACGAAGCCAAGGATTATGGCTTGATCGATGCCGTGTTGGAGCGGATGCCCGAAGAATTGGCCCGACGTAAGGAATAAACCCCGCCAGTGGATCGACTGTGCGGTGGGGACGCCAAGGATGCGCACCGCAGTCATACTCACGAGCCGATGGCACCGCGACAATGCGCGGTTTCGTCGGCTCGTATTCGTTTGTGTCGCGGTTGTTGCCACATTTCACACATCGTGTCGTTCGACCAAACGCTACGAAATCATTGAAGCCGAACTGCGTACCCGCGAGCGCGAACTCAATGAAGCGCGCGGCGAGTTGCAGAACGCAAAGTCACTCAACAACGCCTATGCACGCACGCCCCGTTATGGCCCCGAAATGGACAATGGCGCAGGTGCTCCGACGCTGCCGTTGAAGGAAATCGTCCTCGGCACCGGCACCGGCGGTGCGGATAACGACGACCGCCCCGGCGATGAAGCTCTGCAAATCGTGCTCGTTCCCCGCGACGATGATGGTTCCTCCGTGAAAGTCCCTGGGCGTGCTGAGGTGAGCGCGTTCGAGATTGCCCGTAGCGGCGTGAAGACCGCGATTGGCCGTTGGGAAGTGCCTCCGGAGCAACTGCGTCGCACATGGCGTGGCGGCCTGTTCGCTACCGGATATTACATCCCGTTACAGTGGGATCAACTGCCGGGCACCGAGCGAGTACGCATCGCGGTGCGGTTCGTGACGCTCGATGGCCGCACGTACGAAGCCGATAAAGACATCACAGTTCGCCCCGTTCCCGGTGCCGTGCCGAAACCGCAAAGTGGCGAAGTTCTGCCATTTCCCGGTGGTTACGCGGCCCCATTACCGGCCGCACCGCCGTATACTATTCCGTCGCCGGGGATTCCCCTGCCCCCGCCAAACGTGGGCGGAAGCACCGAACTACCGCCGCCATCGGGCTACGAAACCCGCCGCCCCACCGTGCGCCTACTTCCCGCAAAACCCAACGACCGACCATGACCGAAGCCGAATGGTTGCACCACGACGAACCCGATGCGATGCTCGAATTCGTCGGTAAACGCCTCGCCGACCGCAAACTGCTTCTGATTGTGTGCGGTTGCTGTCGCGTTCGCTCGACGTACGAATCGGGTGCCGCTTACATGGCGGAGATGTTCGAAAAAGCCGCAGATCGCTCGCTCGATGCCCATGCGAAAATGTCGATGATGAGCACGTTCAACGAGTTGATGCAAGGGAACATGCTGACATTCGCGCTACGTGCCATGAGCGGATCCGAAGGCAGTTGCCTGTCGCTGGCCCGGACTGCCATCGGTATGATTCGCCAACTGGAACAGCAGCAAGCGACACCGCAAGAGACGCCGATTGCCGCGAGAAAGTGCGTGAATCAGGCTGCCTTGGTGCGTGAGATCGTTGGCAACCCGTTTTTCCCGCACGAATTCGATCCCCTATGGCGCACGTCGACCGTTCACGATTTGACCGTCACCATCGACGATGAGCGAAGTTGGCAGAAGATGCCGATATTGGCTGACGCACTCGAAGACGCGGGTTGCGACGACACGGAAATGCTCGACCATTGCCGTTCGGAACGCGCGATCCATCATCGGGGTTGTTGGGTGATCGATTCGATTCTCGGGCGTCACTGACCCATTTTCGCGACATTTGATGCTCTCAGAATCGACGCAAGTCACAATTGCGCAGGCTCAAAAACCGATTTTTGGGGTGTTTTTCGGGTTTTTGAGGCCACTTTTGATCGGCTTTCGCTGATTTGTTTCGGGCGATTTTACGGTATCATGAACCCGCGTCGTGGGTTACGCCGAGTGCCAGCGATTCGACACTCGGCGCAAGTGGCGACACAAAATCGACCGGATGCGACACAAAATCGACCGACCACGACATTCTCACGACACTTCGCGACATTTCCACGACACTTTCACGACACTTCGAGACACCACGCAAAAGTCGACTTACGTCAAATCACCTAAAACTTTTTGAATTCGGGAATTCGTGTGGATGCGCTCATAAACTCACCCAACGTATATATACAAAATGTTACTTCCCAGTCGTTGCCAGTGGAAAACGCTGGGTTAAAGACCTGCGGCGACCAGAAAATGAAGAATGAAGGAAGCACCTGCTACCAAAAAACACCGTTTTTTGAACCCTGCCGATTATTCGCTGTTACCACCACGATTCTGCGATCCGCGCCCGAAGACCTTAAATACAGATACAAACAGATGCCCGACGACTTCGATCAGCAGGAATAAGCCTTCGAGCACTAGAGCATTTTGGATTTCCCTCTTGCGCGTTGAGCGGAGGCATGAGATATTTGCAGCTTTCCCCTTGCGGAGCTTGCCATGCGTGCCTTCTCGCTC